>JASLXG010000059.1 GCA_030740435.1 Alphaproteobacteria bacterium
CGCCACCCGCTACGACAAGACCGATACCAGCTACGCCGCAAACTTGAACCTCGCCGCCACCATCATTGCCATGCGCTAATTGTCAACAGGCCCTAGTTCCCGGTGGGAGACCATGTGGATAATTTTGCGTCTCCAATTAAGGGGGAGCTTGGAGCGTCAAACCCAGGGCACGCGAAAGTGAGCTACGGTTGTCGAGGACATCCTCCAAGGTGTAGCGGTCAAGCGCGGAAAGGAAGGTTTCGGTGGCCTCGGCGAAATAGCCCTTCAAGGCGCAAGCTCCATCGATTTGACATCGCTCCGAAAGAGGCTCCAGGCATTGCACTATGGCCAGATTTTCCTCGACTTGCCGAACAACCTTACCGATCCGAATTTCTTTTGCTGGACAAGCAAGGCGTATCCCCCCGTTCTTGCCGCGAACAGTTTGAATCAAGCCTTGTTTACCCAACAATCGAACGATCTTCATCAAATGGTTTTTTGAAATGCCATAGCGCTCGGCGATTTCCTGAATTGTCGCGAGCCGATCTTCCTGGAGGCCGAGATAAACCAGAACCCGAAAGCTGTAGTCGGTGAATGCTGTCAGTCTCAAACGACCCTGGCTCCTTTTTTCGTCAAGCGGCTGCGTTGCCCTTTATCGCCCTTTTCGGGAGCTGGCTGCGCGCATGTGTAGCATGGCCCGCAGGCAGTGGCAATAAAAGAAGTATATATTCTGCATGTTTATGTTTAAGCTGTCCGCAGGCGAAAGTGCGGCGCGGTTTCACCGTGGCCTAGCATAGGGAAGAGATCATGGCCCAACGCATCCTGTTGAACGACGGCACCATTGCCGAACCCTATAAAGGGGACTTCAAGGAGTTCGATGGTCGAACCCGCATTTCTTGCCGGGTCACATCGCCTGAGGCCCTAGGCGAAAAAACCCTCGAAGCCATCCGGATGACCTGGCTGGATGAGCGCGGCGACTAGCGGAAGCGAATTCCCGGACGGGCTATTTCCCGTTTGCGGGGTTCGCATGACGTGAAAATGAAGCGAAGCATGACCAAACTGGATCGCGCAATCGCAACCCTGGAAAAGGCCCGAACCGAGCCGGAGCGCAAGCAGGACTTGGTAGCGGAAGCCGTCATGCTCACTGTGCGGCAAGTGCGGGAATACGACGACCTGGGACTTGAAGAGCTATCCCAGCGCCTGAGTGCCCAGGCCGAAGCCAAGGGTTTGAGCGAAGCCGAGGCCCAGGCCCAGGCCGAGGCCCAGGCCCAGGCCCAGGCCCAGGCCCAGGCCCAGGCCCAGGCCCAGGAGATTGCCTGGGGGAATGGCTGAAGTTCGGGTCGTTGTTGATACGAATGCGTGGATCAGCTACGCCTTTTTCCGCCAACGCCAAAGCAACCTTGTCAAAGTCATACAGGGATTTCTGACAGGCGAGTGGATATGCCTCGCCTCAGGCGAAACCCTGTCCGAACTTCACGAAGTCGTATCCCGCCCCGGTTGGGAGCGCTACACTATCCTTGCTGGCCGGCTGGCATTTGCTCGTCGCGTTGGCGAGCTTTGCGAAACCACACAGGTAGAAACCGCTCTTGCGGTCTGCCGCGACGCCAAGGACGACAAATTTCTCGCCCTTGCCATTGACGGACAGGCGGACTTCCTGGTTACCGGCGACAAGGATTTGCTGGCGTTGGCGTAGCAGCCCGATCCCGCTTGGAAATTTAGGATTGTTTCCCCAAGGGAGTTCCTGCAAGCCGTGGGCGGCCCATAGGGAAAAAAGGGACCGGGGCGGGGGGGATGCTTTAGCCGCTTTCTGAAATTCCTTTGGCCGCCTCGGTCCGCTCTTTGAGCGACGTCGCAAAGGTATCGAATTCTCCCACGTAGGACATATGGGTAATGAGCCCGACGCCCGGTTTCCAGACATGAAGATTGAGCGCCGGCGGCTCTAGCACCACGGTGACGTCGCCGTCGGGCCGGAGGTCGAGGCCGAGCTGGTGGGCCGGGCCCGGCGCCACGGTCACTACGGTGCCCTGCCAGGCCACGGTCACCGGCCGGTGCAAATGGCCGCAGGCGATGCGCACGATGTTGGCGTGGCTGGCGATGATGGCGCCCAGTTTGTCGCGGTCGGTGAGGTAGCCGTTGCGGTCCATCAGCTCGATGCCGCTTTCGAAGGGCGGGTGGTGCATGAAGATCAGGGTCGGCCGCTCGGGTGCTTCCGCCAAGCGGGCCGCCAGCCAGTCCAGGCGGTCGTCGCACAGACCACCGCCCACTTGGCCCGGCATGTGGGTATCGAGGGCGATGATGCGCAGCGGCCCATCGTCGATGACGTAGTGCAGGAAGGGCCCCGCCGCCGGCAGGTAGTCGTGATCGCTGAAGGTGCGGCGCAACTCTTCCGGCGCATCGTGATTTCCCGGCAGCAATCGCCAGGGCGGCTGCAGTTCGCCGAGAATGGCCGCCAGGCGCTGATATTCCTCGGCCGTTCCACGGTCCACCAGATCGCCGCTGGCCATGACCAGGTCGGGCCGCGGATCAAGGGCGTTGAGGTGGGCGACGCAGCGGACCAGGTGGTCGGCCACGGCGTAATCGAGATCGGGCCGGCCCTCGGGGCCGGAGATGTGGAGGTCGCTGATCTGGGCGATAATCATGGTGCTGGCGGTAGCTGTTTTCGTCAGGCAATCTAACAGATTCGGGCCTTTCCCCAGAGATACAGATGATGCCGGTGAGCCGCGAATACCAGGATTATGTGCTCGAGCTGCTGGCGCCGCTGCAGCCCATGCCGCGGCGTATGTTCGGCGGCCTGGGTATCTTTCTGGGCGATGCCATGCTGGGCCTGATCATCGACGACCGGCTCTATTTCAAAACCGACGGGCGCAACCGCGAGGCCTATCGGGCGGCCGGCATGGCAGCCTTTTCCTACCAAAGCAAGGGCCGTACGGGTAGCCTCAAGACGCTGTGGGAGGTGCCGCCCGAGGTCTTGGAAGATGCCGACGAGATCGTCGTCTGGGCTCGCGCTGCCGGCACTGCCGCGCTGGCGGCCCGCAAAGACAAGGACGCGAGGAAGGAAAAGACAAAATGAAAGCCATCCAGGTCCACGAATTCGGCGGCCCCGAGGTGCTGAAGCTGGGCGAGGTCCCCGACCCCCAGCCCGGGCCGGGCGAGTTGGTCATCAAGCTCGAGGCCATCGGCGTCAACCCGGTCGATACCTACATCCGGGCCGGCGTCCACGCCATGCGGCCGGACTTCCCCTACGTGCCCGGCAGCGATGCCGCCGGTACGGTCGAGACGGTGGGCGAGGGCGTCGGTGATTTTTCGCCCGGCGACCGCGTCTACGCCGCCGGCTCGTTGCGGGGATCGTGGAACGGCTGTTACGCCGAGCGGCTCTTGCGCCGGGCCGATCAGGTGATGGCGCTGCCCGACAACATAAGCTTCGCCCAGGGATCGGCGCTTGGCGTGCCTTACGGCACCGCCTACCGGGCGCTCTTCCAGCGCGCCGGGGCCCAGACCGGCGAGACCATCCTGGTGCATGGCGCCAGCGGCGCCGTCGGCTCGGCCGCCGTGCAACTGGCGGCCGGCCACGGCATGACGGCCATCGGCACGGCCGGCAGCCAACGCGGCCGCGACATGGTCAAGGCCCAGGGCGCCGCCCACGTCCTCGACCATACGGCGGCTGGCTATCTCGATGCCGTGGCCGAGCTCTCTAGCGGCCGGGGCCCCGACGTGGTCCTCGAGATGCTGGCCGACGTCAACCTGGCCAACGACATGGAGGTAGCCGGCCACGGCGGCCGCATCGTCGTCATCGGCAACCGCGGCAGCATCGAGATCAACGCCCGCATGGCCATGATGAAGGACTTGGACATTCGCGGCATGGCGCTGCCCAACACCCCCGACGATGCCATGGCCGAGATCCACGCGGCGCTGGGCCGTGGTCTGGCGGCGGGAGATCTCAAACCGGTGATCGGCGCCGAAATGCCGCTGGCCGAAGCGGCGGCGGCCCACGTCAAGGTGCTGGAGCCGGGCGCCTGCGGCAAGATCGTGCTGTTGCCGTAGGGCAGGGGAGGACACACCATGAAATCGCAAGCGCGCGTCGTCGTCATCGGCGGCGGGGTGGTGGGCTGCAGCGTGCTCTACCATCTCACCCGCTACGGCTGGACCGACGTCATGCTGATCGAGCGCTCGGAACTGACCTCGGGCTCGACCTGGCATGCCGCTGGCGGCTTCCATACCCCTCAATGCCGATACCAACATTGCGGCCCTCCAGGGCTACACCATCCGGCTCTACCAGGAGCTGGAAGAGCTCAGCGACCAGTCCTGCGGTTTGCATCACGTCGGCGGCATCACCATCGCCGGCGATCCCGAACGCCTCGATTACCTCAAGGCGCAGCGCGCCAAGCACCGCCACATGGGCCTCGATACCCACATGATCGGGCCCGACGAAATCAGCGAGATCTGCCCGGTGATCAGTACCGAGGGCGTGCTGGGGGCGCTTTACGATCCCCTCGACGGTCACCTCGACCCGGCCGGCACGACCCAGGCCTATGCCATCGCGGCACGCCGCCAAGGTGCCGAGATCGTGCTGCGCAATCGCGTCCTGGAGCTCAACCGGAAGCCCGACCAAAGCTGGGACGTGGTCAGCGAACAAGGCACGGTGAATGCCGAATACGTGGTCAACGCCGGCGGCCTGTGGGCCCGCGAGGTGGGCGAGATGGTGGGCGTCTACCATCCCTTGATGGCCATGGAGCACCAGTACCTTGTGACCGACGATATCCCCGAGGTCTATGAGCGCGAAGGCGAGTTGCCCCACGTCATGGACCCGGGCGCCATGACCTATTTCCGCCAGGAGGGCCGTGGCCTGGTGTTGGGCATATACGAACACGACTGCGATCCCTGGTCCGTCGACCGCACGCCCTGGGACTTCGGCCATGAACTTCTGCCCGACAACCTGGAGCGTATTTCGGGGCCTCTCGAGGCCGCTTTCAAACGCTATCCTTGTCTCGAAAACGCTGGCATCAAGCGGGTCATCAACGGCCCCTTCACCTTCGCCCCCGACGGCAATCCGCTGGTCGGGCCGGTGCCGGGCGTGCCGGGATATTGGTGCGCCTGCGCCGTGATGGCGGGCTTCAGCCAGGGCGGCGGGGTTGGCCGAACCGTGGCCGAATGGATGATCGAGGGCGAGCCCTCGTCCGACGTCTTCGCCATGGACGTGGCCCGCTTCGGCGACTGGGCCAGCCGCAAATACACCCAGGTCAAGGTGGTCGAGAACTACCAGCGCCGCTTCGCCGTCAGCTTTCCCAACGAGGAACTGCCGGCCGGCCGGCCGTTGCGTACGACTCCGGCCTACGGCATGTGGGCGGCCCAAAATGCCGTCTTCGGCACCGGCTACGGCCTCGAGCACGTCAACTACTTCGCCCTCCCGGGCGAGCAGCCCTTCGAGATCCCGTCCTTCCACCGCTCCAACGCCTTCGGCCCGGTGGGCGAGGAATGCCGGGCGGTACGCACGGCCGTGGGCATCAACGAGATCCACAACTTCGGCAAGTACGAGGTCAGCGGCCCGGGCGCCGAGGACTGGCTCGACTATTTGCTGGCCAACCGCATGCCGGCCGTGGGGCGTATCGTGCTCAGCCCCATGCTGGCGCCCAGCGGCCGGCTGATCGGCGATCTCACGGTCTCGCGGCTGGGGCCCGAGCGTTTCCAGATCATCGGCTCCAGCCTGGCCCAGGCCTTCCACATGCGCTGGTTCGAGAGCCACCTGCCCGAGACCGGCGTCAGCCTGCGCAACGTCTCGCTGGAACGCCCGGGCTTCCAGATCGCCGGGCCCCGGGCCCGTGACCTGTTGGCCGAACTCACCCGTTCCGACGTCTCCAACGCGAACCTACCGTTCCTCGGCGTGGCCGAGATGGAGGTTGGCCTGGCCCCGGCCATCGTCTGCCGCATCAGCTACACCGGCGACATGGGCTACGAGATCTACGTCGCGGCGGAACAGCAGCTGGCGCTCTACCAGGCGCTCACCGGGGCCGGGGCGGAATTCGGCCTCAGGCCGTTTGGCATGCGGGCCATCATGTCGCTCAGGCTGGAGAAGGGCTTCGGCGCTTGGCTGCGCGAATACAAACCCGATTACACCCCCGCCGAGACCGGCCTCGATCGCTTCGTGCGCTTCCAAAAGCCCGACTTCATCGGCCTCGAGGCGGCCCTGGCCGAGCGCGAGAAGCCGCCGGCCCGGCGCCTGGTCAATCTGGTGGTGGATGCCGATGATGCCGACGTCTGGGCCGACGAGCCCATTTGGAAGGACGGCGAGGTGGTGGGATTCGTAACCTCGGGCGGCTATGCCCATTACGTCGAGAAGAGCCTGGCACTGGGTTTCGTGCCCACCGAGACGATTGCCGAAGGTGCCGAGTTCGAGATCGAAATCCTGGGCGACAGGCGCCCGGCAACCCTGCTCGGCGAGCCGCTCTTTGATCCCGCCGGCGAGCGTCTGCGAAGCTAGCTCTGCCGCCTCAAGCGGTGCTCGCGGTAGACGATGAAAAGTCCGCTGCCGACGATGATCAGGGTGCCCAACACGGTGAAGCGGTCGGGCAGGTCGGCGAAGAAGACAAATCCCGCCACCGTCACCCAGATGAGATTGACGTAGGCAAAGGGCGCCACCACGGCGGCCGGGGCGAACTCGAGCGCCTTGATCATGAAATAATGCCCGATGCCGCCGATCAGGCCCATCAGCACGAGGATCAGCCAGGCCTCGGTGCTCGGCGTTGTCCAGACCAGGGGCACCAACAGGCTGGCCACGATGGAGGCCACCAGGGCGGTATAGAAAAGCGTGGCATAAGGCGATTCGCCGGCCACCAGCATGCGCGTGAAGATCTGGTAGAAAGCCAAACAAGTCGCCATGCCCAGCGGCAACACGGCAGCCCAGTGCATGACGCCGAGGCCCGGCCTGAGCACCACGATGACGCCGACAAAGCCGACCAGTACGGCGGCCCAGCGCCTGAGCCCGACGCGTTCGCCCAGCAAGGGCACGGCCAGCGCCGTGACGATCAGGGGATTGACGAAGGCCACCGTGGTGGCCTCGGCCAGCGGGATGTGCTTGAGCGCCGTGAAAAAGAAGCCGGTGGCGTGCAGCAGCAAGAGCGAGCGCGTCACCTGCAGGCCCAGCCGCCGCGTGCGCACCAGGCCCAGGCCGAAGCGCGGCCCCAGCAGCGCCAGCATGAAGAGGGCGTGAAAGGTGTAGCGCCCCCAGATGATCTCGAGCACATGCAGCTCGTGCGTTAGGTACTTGGCGCAGACGTCGAGCATGACGAAGCAGAACCCCGCCGCGATCATCAGCGCGATGCCCCGCAGCCGGGTGGCTCCGGCTTCGCTCGTGTCGCTCATGGGCGGGGCCTGGGGTCTATTCCGCCGCCAAGGCCGAGCGCGCCGTCTCGGCCTTGACCCAGACCGCGGCGTCGTGGAAGGCGGCGCCGCCGTTGGGGGCCACCGGATCGCCGCCGATCAGGAGATTGATGCCGAAACCATCGGCGAATTCGGTGCCGGGCCAGACGCCCTCGCTCACCAGCACACCGCGCTGTTGGCCGGCCGAGGGCCGCCAGGCCAACACCAGTTCGCCGCGGCCGTTGCCGAGTCGCGCCAGGCCGCCCTCGATCAGGTTCAACTCGGCGGCATCGTCGGGGTGGACCATGACTACGGGCCGGCCCTCGCGCTGCCGCGAAGTCGGGGTCTCGCTGAACGAGGTATTGAGGTAGGTGCGGGCCGGCGGCGAGACCAGGCGAAAGGGGGTTTCCGCTCCGACCCCTTCGATGGCATCCCAATGGTCGGGCAAAGCCGGCAGCCCTTTGTGGTAGGGCCCGATGGCGGCCCAGTCGGGCTGGAAGCGGAAGCGGCCGTCGGGGTGGCCGAAGCCCTCCAGGAAATGGGCCTGGTTGAAATCGGGGGCGCGGTCGATCCAACCCCGGACGGCCGCTTCCTCGGCCGATCCCAGGCCCGATTCCGCCACCATCAGGGTGATCAAATCCCAGGCCGAAAGCCCGAATCCAGCGTGTTCGGCGCCCAGCCAATTGGCCAACTCGCAGATCACTTCATGGTTGGAGCGGCACTCGCCATGGCGTTCCAACAGGCGCCGCCCCAGCACCAGCGAGATATGGCCCCAGCCCATGTAGATGTCGTTGAGTTCCAGGAACATGGCGGCCGGCAGCACGATATCGGCATAGCGCGCCGTTTCGGTCATGAACTGTTCGTGGACGCAAAGGAAAAGATCCTCGCGCGCCAAGCCGGCGCGCACGGCGGCGCTGTCAGGCGCCACGGTGGCCGAGTTGGCATTCTGCATCAGCATGGCGGTGACCGGCGGGCCGTTTTCTAGGGCGTCGGCATCGCCTTGCAGAACAGCGCCGATGCGCGACTGGTCAAGCACGCGGGTCTTGGGGTCGAGGGCGTCGAGGCCGTGGGCCAGGGTGGTGTCGAGGCCCCAGATGTCGAGGCTGACGAAAAAGGCGCCGCCGCCGGGCTGCTGCCAGGCACCGGTCAGGGCCGGCAGGCAGCTCACCGCATGCATGTTGGCGGCACCGTTGCGCGAACGCGTGAAACCGAGCCCCAGGCGCAGGAAACTGCGTTTCGTTTGGCCCCAGAGGCGGGCGAAATCGACGATGGTTTGCTCGTCTAGGCCGGTCAGCTCGGCGGCCCAGGCCGGGGTGCGGCTTTCCAGATGGCGGCGAACGCCGTCGTCGAAGTCGGTATATCGTTTCAGGTATTCGCTGTCAGCCAGGCCTTCGGCGATGATCACGTTCATCATGGCCGTGGCCAGCGCGCCGTCCGTGCCCGGGCGCAGGATTATCGGAATGTCGGCGGCCGCCACGGTGGGCGTCCGGTAGACGTCGACCACCGCCAGCTTGGCGCCGCGTTCCTTGCGGGCGCGCTGGATGTGGTGCATCAAATTGACCTGGGTATGCACCGGGTTGCCGCCCCAGACCACGATCAGGTCGGCCTCGGCGATCTCGCAGGGATCGACGCCGCGCAAGGCGCCGACGCCGGCCTGCCAGCCCGACACCGCCGGTGTCACGCAGATGGAGCCGTGTTCGCGCGAATAGCCCATGACGTGGCGCAGCCGGTCCATGCCCCAGCGCTGAACCACACCCAGCGTGCCGCCGGAATGGTAGGGCCAGACGCTTTCCGGGCCATGGCGGGCGGCGGCCCGCTTGAAGGCCTCGGCGGTCTCGGCCAGGGCATCGTCCCAGGAAATGGGCGCGAAACGGCCCTCACCTTTGCCGCCGACGCGGCGCAGGGGCTGGCTCAGACGATCGGGGTGGTGCACGCGTTCGGCATAGCGCGCCATCTTTTCGCAGACCACGCCAGCGGTGTAGGCCAGATCCCGGGCGCCGCGGATGCGGCCGATGCGGTCGGGCGCCAGGCGCTCGACCTCGAGGGCACAGGCGCTGGGGCAGTCGTGCGGGCAGGCGGAACGGACGATCTCGACAGTCATGGCGCCACGATAGCCCGCCCGCCGCGTCGACCCAAGCTCAACCGCGTTCGACGTAGCAGATCAGCTTCACCGTATAGGCCCGGGTGGCGTCGACCACGTCCTCGGTGCGAACATCGGCGCCGCGGGGGGCGGTGTGGTAGGGCACCTGCAAGAGGTCGAGGAACTGCATTGCCGTCTGGCCCTTGATGGCGAAGTTGACGTTCTGCGGCACTTCGCCTGAGCTGAGGTATGACCGCACCCAACTGGGATCGATACCCATGCGGCGCAGGCGCTCGGCATCGGCTGCGGTGGCGGCACCGCTGACTCCGAAGAGGCGAATGCTCTTGTTGAAAGTGGACACCGTTACCGCCGCCACTTGGCCCGATTGGTCGTATACGGGACCGCCGCTGTTACCCGAATTGATCGGTGCCGAGATCTGCAACATGCGCACGTCGTTCCTCAAACCCGCGGTGCTTGCGACCACGCCGGTGACGGCCTTGATCTGGTCGGAAAGCCGGGTCGAGAAGGGATACCCCATGGCGATGACGGACTGGCCGATGCGCGGGGTGTCGGAGGTGAAGACGGCGTAGGGCCGGTTGGCGACGGCAGCCGCTGCCGGCCGTTTGTTCTCCTGGGCCCGGGCCGCCGGCCGCCCCGAGTTGTCGCTAAGTTCCTTCGAGAGGTTGCGCCAGCCGCCCTGCTTGGCCGGGCTTTTCTGGGCCGTCTTTTGGGCCGTCTGCCGGGCTTGGCCGGCAGTGGCTGCAACGGCTCCACCCGGCAGCTCAAGCTTGAGCACCGCCAGGTCGGCGCCGGGCTCGCGGCCGACGATGGCGGCGAAGCCCTTGTAGACTTGGCTCACCACCTCGACCTTGGGGCAGGGCAGCGAGCGCCGTTCGTCGGGCTCAAAGGTCACCACGTGGTTGTTGGTGACCAGGTGGCCGTGTTCGTTGATGACGAAGCCGGTGCCGGAACTGTAGGGCTGGGGCTCCGCCATCGCCGGGCCGGCCGCCGCCGCCAGGGTCGTGGCCACGATTGTCAGGATCTCTTTGCGCATTGCCTCTCTCCCGCCGCCGGCCCGGCGCGCTGCCGGGCGGCCATTGTTGAAACAATTTTCACAAACATCCACCCGCAAAACAAGGTTGGCCGATGGGTTCCCCTCTCCCTATGGAAGGTTTAGAGGGATTTTCTCAATCAGTTGGCAGAACTGGGCGTGGCAAAGCCCTGAATGCGGCGCTAGACTGGCCCGCACAGCGCCGCTTCCAGGCCGGTTTCGCTTTCAGCACGGGGGCTAAGTGTCTGAAAAACAACGAGAAGGCAAAAAAATTTCGCCGAAGCGCCGGAAAATCGCTCTAAACCCTTCATAGGATCGGGTACGAGACGCAATTTCCTTTTGAAACTTCCCTGTCAACCGGGAGGAAGGTCGATGAAAAAAGTTCTGTTGATACTGGCTTCGGGCCTACTCGCCGTGGCCGCCACCGCAACCGTCCCCGCCGCCAGCCAGGCGGCGGAAAAGCCCAACATCCTGATCATGGGCGAAGACGCCGATCAGGATACCGTGCCGCGCAACAGCCGGGTCTTTCGTCGCGTGTTGGACGGGCTGGCCAACCAGCTGCACGACGAAGGCTTCGATGTTTTCGACGAAACCGCGGTTTCGCTCGATGATTTCGCCCAGGGCCGCGCCCGACGCACCGACGCCGAGATCATTGATGTGGCCAAGTCCATCAAGCGTCCACCCATCGATGTGGCGGTGATCTTCTCGATCTACGCAAGCGCCAACGAGACCAGCTACACCACCAAGATCAAGACCCGCATCTCGGGCCGGCTGTTGCAGGTCAAGACCGGCCAGCGGCTGGGCAACTTCGAGGTCACCTCGCCCCGCACCTGGAACGCACCGGCCGATTGCCCGCGCGAATGCATCCTCGAGGTGGTGGGCAAGTATTCCCGTATCCTGTCCAACGACCTGGGTTCGGTATTGGCCGAGAAACTGGCCGACTTGCTCGATTCAGGCTCCGGTACAGCCGTCGCCAGCGGGCGCAAGATCTCCGACGCCTACAGCCTGGTGTTCGAGGGCTTCACGCCCGAGGACATCATGGACCTGGAGGAATACCTGGTGGTGTTCCGCGGCTACAAGACCCATCGCCTGGTCTATTCGGGCCGGCGCCATCATGAGATCTGGTACGAATCCAACATCACGGCCGGCCGTTTGGACCGTAACCTGAAGAAGATGCTGGATCGGCTGGACATCTCGGGCCGGGTCTCCTTCGCCGGTAACGAATACACCGTGCAGAAGATCACCCGGCGTAAGACCCGGGCGCTCGATCCCGACAATTGGTAGGAGCGGGGGCCGCCGCCCGGCGGCGGCCCGCCGTTGTCCACCGGCCCCCGGGGTCCCCAGGGGTTTGATATGATCGAGAGACGGAGGCGGTTCCATGAAAGCCCTTAGCGCCGTTCTGCTCGCCCTCTTCATCGCCGGCTGCAACGCCACCGCCGGCACAGACATAGGCTCCGGCACCGTCACACTGCGCCAGGCCAGCGCCAGCCCCTACCAGGGCAGCGGCAGCCGCGATGCCGAATTCGCCCTGCTGGGAAAACCCTTTTCGCTGTCGCGCCTGATCGCGGCCCGGTTCGGCAAGAACCTCGATCCCTCCGACAAGGGCGCTCTCGACGGCGCTGCCAGCGCGGCCATCGCCGGCCTGATACGCGCCGACCACGACTGGTCGACCGGCCGCACCGGCAATTCCGGCCGGGTTACGCTGGCGCGGCGTGACAACCGCGGCAGCCGGGAATGCGCGCTGCTGCACCACACCCACGTCGTCGACAAGGCCCGCATCCGCGGCAGCTTGACCGCCTGTCGCCGCCCCGCTGGTCCCTGGATCCTCGACGACGCCCGCTGGACCCGTTCGGGCGACGATTTCGCCGAGCCCAGCGGCAAGCAAAAGCCGTCCAAGGGAAAGTGGCGGCCGGTAACGGAGTAGGGCGGTGCGATTCGTCGTTGCCTGTCTGCTGGCCGGTCTGACGTGGGCCTTGCCGGCGGCCGCCGAAGACGGCGTGCGGGATTTGAACTCCATCATCCGTTCGCTGGCGCCGCTGGAATATCTTCCCGAACATTCCGGCAAGCCCCGCGTCGATCTCGACGTGCGCTTCCAGGTGAACTCGGCGACGCTGACCAGGCAGGCCCGGCGCCAGCTCGACGAGCTGGGCGGGGCCTTGAAATCCGAACGCCTGGCCGGCCAGCGCTTCCGCATCGTCGGACACACCGATGCCTCCGGCGGCGCCGCCTACAACAAACGCCTCTCCCAGCAGCGTGCCAAGGCCGTCAAGGCCTACCTGGTGGCGCGCCACCGCATCGATGCCGCCAGCCTGGAAAGCATCGGCATGGGCGAGGAGCAGCTCAAGAACCCGCTCAGGCCCAAGGCCGGCCTCAACCGCCGCGTCGAGGTGCTGGCCCTGGGCTCGCCGCCCGGGACCAAAGTCAAATCGAAACGCTCGGGCGAACGGAAGATCAAGTGGTGATGGCGCGTGCAGTGGCCGCAGCCGTCCGGCTGGTTCTCTGTGCCGCTCTGGTGTTTTCCATCGTGATCCCTGTAGCCCAGGCGGCAAATTCCGAAAATGCCGTATTCGCTGGATTGGCCGACGAACTGCTGAGCGGTCTCGGTGCCTGGCGTAAGGGCAAGGGCCGCATCCGCATCGCGCTCTGGCCCTTCGGCCCGCGCGACGACATCCCGGTAACCCCCGAAGCCGCCAACGCCTTCAATGATGCCCTGCTGGCGGCGCTGCAGGCCAAAGCGCGTAAGCATTTCGAATTCGTCGGGCGGAGCGAGCTGCGCCAAGTGATCAAGGACCTCGACGAATCGGGGGGCGTCGACGACCCGGTGGCCCTGGTCAGCGACAACGCCGCCGCTGACGTCCTGGTCGTCGGCACCATCCGCCTCGAGGGCGGCGCGGTGAGCCTGGTCTACAAGGCCATGGGGGCGGGCCGTTCCACCGGCACCATCATCGCTTCGACCGAAGCCCGCAAACTGCCAGCAGCGGCGGCCGGCACCGTGCTCTCACTCAAGCAGGGAGTGGCCCGGGCAGCCAAGCACTTCCGCGACCATGCCGCCGACATGCGCGAGCTCAGGCTGGCCGGCGTGCGCTTCCAGTCGAGCCGCCAACAGACCGCCTTCAGCCGCTACGTCGAGGAGCAGATCGGTGCCGTGCTCAGCCAGCACTTCGCCAGTGTGCTGAGCGAGCGCAAGCTGGTGGTCAAGCGCTACAAAAAAGGCAGCGAGAAAGGCGAGGGCGTTTACGTCCTCGAAGGCACCTATTGGGATTTCGAATCCAGCGTCGATCTCCGCCTCAAGCTGCGCAACGCGGCCGGCGAAAGCGTCGCCTGGACCGGCCACGTGCGCCCGCCCCGGGGCCTTCAATTGCGGCCCGCCGGCAACTTCCCCACCGGGCTTTTGAACAACGACGGCCTGGGCGCCCACCGCCTCGAGCTTTCCAGCCCGCGTGGGCCCGACCCCAGCTACCGCGTCGGCGACAAGCTGGTGCTCGACATCCAGACCGACCGCGAGGCCTGGCTTTATTGCTTCTACCGCCAATCCGACCGCACCTGGTTCCGCATCTTCCCCAACCGCTATCACAAAGACGCCAAGATCCCCGGCGGCCGGGCGCTGAGCATCCCCGACGAGCGCTACGCCTTCGACTTGAACGTCACCGAACCGGCCGGCATCGACCTGGTCAAATGCTTCGCCACCAACCGCGACGTCATGCGGGAGCTGCCGCGGGCCTGGCGCAGCGAGGATTTCGCGCCGCTGCCCGCCGGCCTCGATTTCAAGCTCGTAGGGACGTTCCACGCCATTGCCGAGGCCACAGTCAGCGAGGCCAGCTTGGTGGTGACGGTGGTGAAGTAGGGGGGCGATTCCAACTGTCTTGCGCAGGGAAGACGAGAGGCTGGGGCCGGGCCTGCGGCGTCGCCGGCAGGGTGAGGCGCTGTGGCAATGGCGGCGACAGGTTGACTTCCAGAGTCCGGTGATGATCTACCCCGAGCATGGCTTGGCTGTCGCCGTCGGCGCCATCGCTGGCCTGGTAACCCGGATTTTTTGCCGGGTCACGGGCGGCAAAGCACCCAGGTGATTTTCCCAGGGGTGCGCGACCATTCAGGGGAAGACGGGCCCATGGACCGGGATCGATGGTATTTCTTGTTGCTGAACATCGGTCATTTCCTGGACCACTTGTTCACCTTGGTTTTCGCCACGGTCGCGGCCCTGGTGCTGTATCGGGAATGGGGAATCGGCTACGCCGAACTTTTGGCCTATGCGACGCCCGGGTTCTTCGCATTTGGTGTCTTCTCGCTCCCGGCTGGTTGGCTCGCCGACAAATGGAGCCGCGACGGCATGATGTGTGTGTTTTTCATTGGCATCGGTCTGGCGTCCATCGCTACGGGTTTCACCGCCACGCCCTTGCAGATCGGCGCCGGTTTGTTCGTGATCGGCATGTTCGCGGCCATCTACCATCCCGTGGGCCTGGCCATCGTCACCACGAAATGGCGCAACACGGGCCTGCGGATTGCCGCCAACGGTGTCTGGGGCAATCTCGGGGTGGCCTGCGCCGCGCTCATCACCGGATACCTGATCGACAATGGCGGTTGGCGCATGGCGTTTATCCTTCCGGGCCTCTTTTCCCTTGTCATGGGGCTGGCGTACTTGATGCTGCGGCGGAAGAATATTCAGGCCGAGCGCCAGGCAACGGGGCCCAAGGAAATCGCTGTCGAGGTGAAGCCCTCGCCCTCGTACCGCGCCCTGCTGATTCGCGTGTCGGCGATCGTCTTTCTGACCGCCGCCGTCTCCTCCGTGATCTTCCAGGCCACGACCTTCGCGTTGCCGAAGATCTTCGACGAACGTCTGCAAGGCCTGGCAGCCGAGCTGTCCCTCTGGACCGGCAGCACCGCTGCCGCCGGCCAGGGTGACGTGGCCACCGTGATCGGCTCCCTGGCTTTCATCGTATTCGCGGTGGCCTCGCTGGCTCAGCTGGTGGTCGGCAGCCTGCTCGACCGCTTGGGCCCACGCCTGGTATTCATGGCCGTGGCGCTGATCCAATTGGTCTTCTTCCTGGCCATGCCGGGTTTGACGGACGGGATGGCGCTGGCCGTGGCGCTGGGCTTCATGCTTGGCGCCTTTGGTCAAATTCCCATCAATGACTACATGATCGGCAAGACCGCCAGCGGCGCCTATCGGGCCCGCATCTACGGCGTTCGCTATGTCGTCAGTTTCACCGTCTTGGCGACAACCTTGCCCTTGATTGCTTTCGTCTATCAGAATTGGGGCTTCGACACCTTGTTTCGCATCCTTGCCGGTGCCGCCATCGTGATACTAGCCGCCGTGGCGATCCTGCCGAAAAAGCTGCCAACTCCCGAGGCACAAGCCGCCGCGGCAGAGTAGCCGGCTTTACTTCGAAGCCCCGGGCCCATCAGGTTCGATCAGGCGCCGCATCAGCGCCATCGAGCGCCGGCCCTGCGTCACCAGATCATAAGGTGCCTGATAGAGCAGCCAGACGGAAACAAGGTGCGCCATGGTACCGAGAAGAATGGACATGATCAGATAGGGATCGTTGTTGGCCGACAGTTTGCCGTTCTCGATACCGCTGGCGACGATGCCAATGACGCGGTGTCCGAAGGCATCGACCGCCTGGCGGATTTCGGGCTCGCCGGCCACCACGGCCGGCCAAATCTCGAGAAAGAAGACCCTGGCCCAGTCCGGATGGCGTTCCATATATTCCAGCGTCCGGATGAAAAAGCATTCGAGCTTATCGACCGGGTCCGGCCGGGCCTCGAGGTCGGCATCGATTTGGGCGAAAAAGGCGGCGAAAATAGTCTCGGGCAGGGCGGCCAGCAGCGCCGTCTTGCTGTCGAAATAGTCGTAGATGCTGGTCAGCGGTACCCCTGCGGCGCGGCTGATGCCGGTCAAGGTGGCGGCGTGAACGCCATCCTTGCCGAAGACCTGGATGGCGGCGGCAACGATCGCCTCCCGGCGCGCGATACTGCGGGCCTGTCTGACCTTGAGGCGCGACATCAGGGCCTCTTCAGGGGCGGCTTCAGGGCGGCTTCAGGTGCCGGCCGCGGAATGTTCCGCCATCAATCCCCGCGCCACGATGCTGCGCATGATCTCTGACGTGCCATCCAGAATGCGCACCACCCGCACTTCGCGCCAGATCCTTTCAATCGGTGTGGAGCGGCTGTAACCGGAGCCGCCAAAAAGCTGCAGGGCGGTATCTGCGACCTTGAACACCATGTCGCCACCGATCAACTTGGACATGGCACTGCGCACGGAGCGGTGCTGGGGATTGTGGTCATAGGTTCAGGCAGCCTCGGCGGCCACCAGCGTCGCTGCATGAAGGCTGCTTTTCATATCGGCAAGTTGCCAGGCGATGCCCTGGTTGGCTGCCAGCGGAGAGCCGAACTGTTGTCTTGTGCTGACTTGATCCAGGGTCAGATCCAGCAAACGTTCTGCGGCGCCGACGCAATAGGAGCCCCAGCATACGCGGCCCGCATCCAGACATTTCATCGCCGTGCGGAAGCCCTGGCCCTCCTGGCCGCCGAGCAAACAGTCTTCAGGAACACGGCAATCCTCGAAAATGACTTCGGCATGTGTCGAGCCATTGCCCCCCAGCATTTCCTGCAACTCACCGATGCGCAAACCAGGCGTGCCGGCTTCGACGATAAAGGCTGATATTCCGCCCGTGCCTTTGGTGTTCGAGGTTCTGGCGAACACTGTGAAAATACCGGCGATCGGCGCATTGGTGATGTAGATCTTGCGGCCGTTGAGAATGTAATGATTGCCGTCACGAACAGCCGTTGTCGCTATTGAAGCGGCGTTCGACCCGGCCCCCGGTTCGGTAAGGGCAAAGGCTGTAACCTGCCTTCCGGATGCCATTTCGGGAAGCCAACGCTGCTTCTGTTCCTCCGTCCCGTCGAGTTCCAGCCCTTTCGAACCAATGTGAAGATTGAGGCCCGAAATGTAGTAGTAGGCAATGTGTGCCTTGGCCAGCTCCCGCATGGCGATACAGGTCTCCACCATGGAAAGGCCCGATCCGCCATATTCGCTTGGCGTGTTCAGGCCGAACATGCCCATGCGCCGCAAACCCTCGAGGGCCGATTCGGGGACGATCCCCTGACGTTCGATCTGGTCGTCCCAAGGCTGCAGTTCGGTGCTGACAAAGGCCTCGCATTCTCGTTGCCAGGCCTGTTGCTCGGGGCTCGGGGAGAAATCCATTTCGCTGCCTCTTGTCGCTAAATAGTCGAAGAATATTCGAATAATATTGCACGCCTTCGCCCTGTCAACATCAGCGCCGCAGATCTCCCCCCCCCGCCAGGGATTTGTATGGCCCGGTCGACCACCCGCCGCCGGCCTCGATTTCAAGCTCGTGGGCACCTTCCGCTCCATCGCCGAGGCCACGATCAGCGAGGCGAGCTTGGTGGTGAAGTAGGGGGGGAGGTCGGGTCGGTCGGTTTTCGGCGGCCTGCCACATCAGTTTTGACCCTAGCTTCGGACGATCCAGGCGGTGCCTCGAACTGTCGCGATTAGCCATGAGGAGACCTCGGCTGTCCTTGTTGGTCGCCAGGCCGATAGAAATTCCCACACGGATTCGCCACACGCTAAATGATCGAGTATAATTCTACCCCCAGGTTCGGACGAGTGTCGGCCCATGAGCGATGGTGGCGACCAGAGGCGGCTCTCGGCAATTCTTGCGGCCGATATGGTCGGCTACACCCGGCGCATGGAGCAGGATGCGGACGGCACCGTCGCGGCCTGGAAAGCGGCCCGTTCAGACATCATCGATCCCACCATATCCGGTCACGCCGGCCACATCGTAAAGCACACCGGCGACGGCTTCCTCGCCGAGTTCCCGACAGTGCAGGCGGCCGTTGAATGTGCTGTCGCAATGCAGGAGAGGCTGGCGGTAGGTCGGCTCGACTTCCGCATGGGTATCGATCTCGGAGACATCATCGATGACGGCGAAGACATTCACGGGGAGGGCGTCAACATTGCCGCCCGCATCGAGGCACTGGCAGAACCTGGCGGCATCTGCATCTCCGGCGCGGTCCACAATCGGGTTCTCAATCGGTTGGACCACCAATTCGAGGACATGGGCGAAATCGAGGTCAAGAACGTCGCCAGGCCGGTACGGGTCTATCGCGTTCTGCTCGACGGCAAAGCGACCGAGACATCGCGCCGCCCCGTCATGGCATGGAAGTGGCCTGCCCTGGTCGCTGCTGCAATACTGCTGGCGATCGCCGCTGGTGGCACGTGGTGGTGGCAGCAGCCCGACTTCGAACCGGCGGACCGGAGCAAGTTCGCCTACAAGCTGCCCGAAAAACCTTCCATCGCCGTGCTGCCCTTCGACAACCTGAGCGGCGACCCGGAGCAGGACTACCTCGGCGACGGCCTGACGGAAAACATCATCGCCGTGCTCTCGGGCTCGCCCGACCTCTTCGTAATCGCCCGCAACTCGAGCTTCACCTACAAGAACAAGCCGGTGCAAGTCCAAGAGGTCGCCGAACGCTTCGGCGTGCGCTACGTGCTGGAAGGCAGCGTGCAACGGAGCGGCGACAGAATTCGCTTGACGGCACAGTTGGTCGACGCTGTGGATGGCGGACACCTTTGGGCGGAACGCTATGATCGTGAGCTGGAGGGTCTCAATCTTTTTGATCTGCAAGACGATATTTCACAAAGAATTCTGGAAGAAATGCACGTCAAACTGACGCTCGGTGAGCAAGCCAGAGAGTGGCGTGAGTTGTCAGGCGATCACGAGAGTTATCGCTTGATGGTGCAGGGGCGGGCACATTTTCTGGAATGGAGCAAAAAAGGGCACCGAACTGCTGAGAAAATATGGTCGGATCTTTACAAGCGAAAACCTAACTCGGCCATAGCGAACTTTCTAATGGGATGGATACATTGGCAGAAAGTAGTGATAAACATTAGTAAGAATCGAAAAAAGGATATGCATCTTGCGCGAAAATTCGCAGAAAAATCTTTGTCTCTGATACCGAGCGTCAACCCCTATCTTATTCTGGCATCACTAGATGCCTACGAAAGGAAACATGACTCAGCGATCGCAAACGTCGACCGCGTTTTAGAACTCGCGCCGGCAGGCGGGGACGCTCATAATATCGGTGGCTCGACCAAGGTTGTGAGCGGTCAACCGGCTGAGGGTATCAGGCTCATGAAGCTGGGGATGTGTTATGAACCGGACTATCCCGAATATGTATCTCGCCATCTTGCCTACGCGTTGATACGTGACGGTATCAGGCAAATCACATATTGAAGGAAATTTGAATTGCGTTATTTCTGAGGATCTATTGATCGGCCGCAAATTCTGTTTTCCGATCTATCGCAATCCTGGCGGAACGCGAGCCGAGAAGAATGAGTATGTTGAGGCCGATATGTTTGACCTCAAATATTTCTCCGTCGTTGAGTAATGCGTTAGCTGGGATCAAATCTATTCGCTAGGTCGGCGGCCTTTTTTGAGTCCAAGCAACGAAATCCCTCGATTTGTGGTTCCCGACCTGAAACCTCATTCGACTGCTGGTGTCCGGTGTGGGTCAATCGTGTCGCTTCGGCCCCGCTCCCGGCATGCTCACTGTACCCTCAGCAGCGGACGCCGAACCCACGAAAGTCGGGCGGCGCGATGCGGGGCATATCTGGCCTACGTGAAGGCCGTGAACAGCAGCGGCACCGTACCGGCCAGGACGAATCCAACCATCCATTTCAAAATCAGAAGATCCGCTTCGGTGCGGCTGAATCGATTGCCGTAGTTGGCCATCGCCTGGGCCGCCGCCTCAATGGCGGCTCATGCCGAAACCGAATTAATCACTCCTATTCGGCCGTAGCCTCCTTCCAGCTATAGACCGAGGCCGGCCGCTCCCTGCCACGCACTTGCACGCGCCCCACCGGCCGCAGCGCCGAGGCGTCGCTGAGCGCCGCCACCGTTTCCTCGGCCAGCAGCAAGCGGGTGCCGGTCTCCTTGTTTTTTTCTTGCAGGCGTGCCGCCAGGTTCACCGCGTCGCCGTGCACGGTGAAGCCCACACGTTCCACGCCGCCGACGTTGCCCGCCACCACCTGGCCGGTGGCGATGCCGATGCGGGTGGTCAGCCTGTGGCCGGCAAACATTTGCTCCTGCGTCACCCGTTCGATGCCGCGGGCGGCGCCCAGCGCCCGGTCGGCATGGTCCGGCTGGTCCAGCGGCACGTTGAACACCGCCAGCACGGCGTCCCCCTGGAACTGGGTGATGATGCCGTGCTCGGTGCTTATGGCCTTTTCCAGGGCGGCAAAGTAGGCGTTCAGCATGTCCACCACGGCCTGCGGGTCCGTGGCCTCGACCACCGAGGTGAAACCCTGGATGTCGGTATAGAGAATGGTGGCGGTGCACTGCATGGGTTGCAACATGCCCTGATCGGCGATGATGGCCTGGGCCACGGCCTCGGGCACGAATTTGCCGAAGGTGCGCTCGACGAAATCGCGCTGCCGCCGCGCCGCCAAGGCACGAGCGAGAAAGCGGCGCGAGCGATAGGAACCGATGGCGGCAATCACGCCGGCAGCGATGATGATGGTGATGCGCAGCACATTGGTGCCGACCTGGAACAGAGGATGTTCGTTCAGTAGCGGCCAGGGCAGCTGATCGGCCAGATAGAGGCTGATAATGATACCGTCCATCACCATGAAAGTGGCCAGCCCCGCCAGCATGGCGGTCGGTGTGAAGCGCAGGCCGGCCAGCCCGATGAAGATGAAGATGAACAGAAAGGGCGGCAACTCGATGAAGCGGGCCAGAGGAAGCTGCAGGAGATTCAGCCCGTTCAGCGTCACCGCATAGATCCAAAGCACGTCCAGAACGATGAACACCGGTGCCCAGAACGGCCGGAACAGGCGTTTGCTGGAGAGCAGCAGAGACAACAGGGCCAGCGCCAGGTAGAGGCCCATGTGGGCCTCCAGCAGCCAGGTCCCGTGCAGGAACTCGGGACCGATGAGCACGACGTTGGTGCTCAGCACCAGTCCCAGCGCCAGGCGTACGTAGGCCGTGAAACGCTGGGTGGAGCGGTCCGCCTCCAGCAGCAGTTGCCGCACCACCGGATCCTTTTCCGGGTCGATGTGATGGCTTTGGGGTTGGCTCATGCCGGCAGGATTGGACGAACCCGGCGGAGCGTCAAGGGAGCGGGGCGCTTTCTCCGCGAAATCCGCCTGGATCAGTCCTCGGCCCGGAAGCGGGCAATGGAAAATGCCTCGATGGGCAGGTTGGAGCCGCCGTCCAGCGCCAGGTCGGCGATGATGCGGCCGACGATGGGGCCGAACTGAAAGCCGTGGCCGCAAAAACCGAAAGCATGGAAGATGCCGGGCGCCTTGCGCGACGGGCCGACGACCGGGATGTCGTCAGGCAGCCGGTCTGGCCGATGCCGAGAAGCCGCACCCCCTCATCGAAGCGCACCCCCGCCGCCTCGCCGGCGTGCTTGAAGGCCATTGTCATATGGTAGGGGCTGGCGGAACCGTCCTGGCGCACCACCAGGCCGCCGAGGCAATGATCGGCCAGTGCCGGCACCAGGCGGCGGAGCTCGGCCGATGACGACGGCATCGGCTTCGATCACGGTCACGCTTCTTTGGGTGCCGCGGGCAGGCCGCCGCTGAGGCTGACGTCGTGGTCGACGCCCTGCATCTCGGCCAGTTGGCCGACGGTGATGGGCTTCAGCGGCGGCCGCACCCGGGCCTCGCCGATCCGGGCCACGGGCAGGCCGCGGGCCGCCGCGATGACGGCGGAAACCGTCTGGCCGCACATGCGGCCCTGGCAAGGCCCCATGCCGGCCCGGGTGAAGGCCTTGGCCTGGTTGGGTCCGGGGCAGCCCAGGTCGACGACTTGGCGCAGCTCGCCGGCCGTGACTTCCTCGCAGCGGCAGACCACTGTGTCGTCTTCGGGCGGCGCCAGCAGCCAGGCCGCGGGCCGGAAATAGGCGTCGAGGAAGCGCCTGAGGCCCATCTGGCGGGCCAATTCGTGGCGCTCGGGATAGCTGCGGCGGTCGCGTTCCTCCGCGCTTATGGCGCCAAGCCGGCAGGCAGCGTCGAGACCGGCCAAGCGGCCCTGGCGTTCGGCCGCCAGGGCACCGCCGATGCCGACGCAGTCGCCGGCCACGGCGATGGCGGCGACATCGGTAGCCCCCCAGGCGTCGCTGGCGGTGCGCCAGCAGAGCTGGGTTTCGTCCCAGGCCTGGGCACAGCCGGCGGCGGCGGCGAGCTGGTGGTTGGGTATGACGCCCTGATGCAGCAGCGTGAGTTGACAATCGATGCGTGCCTCGTCCTGGCTGCCGATCCGGTAGGCCACGGACTCGAGGCGTCCCTGGCCGAGACAACGCAACGCCGAGACGCCGGACAGAACCCGCACGCCATGGCTCCTGATCTCGCGCATCCAGCGCCAGCCCTTGACCAAGGTGGCGGCTTCCGGCCAGACCCCGGGCAGGTGGCGAAGCGCCCGCCAGGCATTGGCCCGCGGCGTGGTGTCGAGCACGGCTTGCACTGGCGCCCCGGCTTGCACCAGTTGCCAGGCCACGAGGTACAGCAGCGGCCCGCTGCCGGCCAGCACCAGCGGCACGTCGGGCACCTGGGCGGCCGACTTGAGCAGCGTCTGGGCGGCCCCCGCCGTCATCACGCCGGGCAGCGTCCAGCCCGGCACCGGCATCGGCCGTTCCATGGCGCCGGCGCTTATCAGCACGCGCTGGGCGCCCAACAGCCGGGCCCCTTCGGGCCCCAGGATGCCAAGCTCGCCGTCCGGCGTGATCTCCCAGACGCTGGTTTGCGGCAGGTAACTGGCGGCACTGGCGCGGAAAGCGGCGACCAGCCCGTTGCCGCGGCCGTATTCCTCGCCAAGCAGGGCGTGATCGCCGGCCCGCTCCCGGGTGACCTCCTCGATGGATCGGTAGATCTGTCCCCCGGGCGCAGGCCCTTCGTCGAAAACCACCGTCTCGAGGCCGCAATCGGCCGCCACGGTGGCGGCGGCCAGGCCGGCCGGGCCGGCGCCGATCACCGCCAGGTGGTGAGCGGCATTCATGGCGCCACCTCACGGGGGCCGGACTGTCGCCGTACCGACATGCCCTCGCGTACCGGCTCCTGGCAGGCTTGGCGATTGGCCACGCCGTCGATCTCCACCAGGCAATCGAAGCAGACTCCGATCAGACAGTGCGCCGAGCGCGGCTCGCCCGAGACGGCGGATTTGTGCAAGTGACCGGCACCGGCCGCCAGCAGGGCGGCGGCCACACTTTCGCCTCGCGGCACCGGCAGGCTCTCGCCCTCGAAAACGATGTTCACGAGGTCGCTGGTGTCATGCAGCCGTTTGAACATCGAAACGATCCGATCCGAAGCAGGTGAGGTTGCCGGGCAGCGGCTGGCCGGCGATCCAATCGGGGATCTCGAGGGCATGCACCGCGGCTAACGTCACGCCGCTGTGGCAGGCGGCCACGAAGGCCCCGGGATGCTTGGCCGATTCCTGATAGAGCGGAAAACCGTCCGGCGTCATGACGCGGAGCGCCGCCCAGGTGCGCACCACGCGCAAGTCGGAGATGAAGGGAAAGGCGAGGCGGGCGCGAAAGGCGATATCACGCGCGAGGTCGGGCCGGGTGCCGGTAACGAATCCCAGGTCGTCGGCGGTATAGCCCAGCATGAGGCTGCCCTCGCGGGTCTGGCGCACCAGGTTGGTGGGCATATGGAATCTCGGCGCGATGCGTTCGCTGACCAGCAACTGGCCGTGAGAGGGCACCAGCGGTGCATGGATGCCAAGCTGGGCGGCCATGCCTTGCGATCCCAAGCCGGCGGCGATTACGACTTTGTCCGAATTGACGACCTCGCGGGCAGTGGAGATGCGGAAACCGCTCCGCTTTGCCGGCTCGATCATGGCGACCTTTTGCTCCGCCCGGTATGCGCCGCCCCGGGCCAGGAACCCGGCATGCAGCGCTCGCAGCAACTTGAGGGGATTGGCGTGGCCGTCGTGGGGCGTGAGGCAGCCGCTCACCACCGTTTCGCCGAGGCCGGGGAGCCGCCCGGCGAGCTCCGGCCGGCCGAGGAATTCGTGATCATAGCCCGCGGCCCCCGCCTCTCGCGTCAGCCTCGCCATCAAGCCGCGATGGGCCGTGTCCTCGGCCTCCGAGAGACAGATGACCGCGATGCCGGATTGCTCGAAACCGACGTCGACGCCGGTGAGTTGCTTCAGTTCGTCGGCCAGGCCTTGCCAGAGCCCTGCCGAGTGCAGCGACCAGCGGGCGTACTCCGGCCGGCCGTCGCCCTTGCCCTGCACCGTCACCAGGCCGAAGTTGCCGCGCGAGGCCCTGAGCGCCACGTCGCCCTCGTCGAGGATCGTGGTCTTGAGGCCGCGCTTGGCCAGGCCGTAGGCGATGGCGCTGCCGACCAGGCCGCCGCCGATCACCGTGACATCGGGACCGCTCACGTCCGCCAACGCAAGAAATACCTCTCGGCCTTGCCGATCAGCCAGGCCACCGTCAGCCCCATGATGGAGAGCAGGGCGACCCCGGCGATCAACTGGTCCGTTGCCATCAGGCTGCCAGCCAGCAGGACGTAGGCGCCGACGCCGAATTCGGCGCCGATCATCTCGGCCGCCACGAGCAAAATTATGGCGATCGAGGCGGAGATGCGAAATCCCGCCAGGATGGCGGGGAGCGCGCCGGGCAAAACGATCTTGCGTACGATGGACCACCACGAGAGGCCGAAGGACTGGCCCATGCGGATCAGTGTGCGGTCGACGTTGTCGACGCCCGAGTAGGTGGCGATGACGGTAGGAAAAAAGGTCCCGAACAGGATGGTGGCGTTCTTGGAGCCCTCGTCGATGCCGAACCAGATGATGAAAAGCGGCAAAAGCGCGATCTTGGGGATGGGAAAGATGGCCGAAACCAGCGGCTGCAACGAAGCCCGGGCGAGGGAAAAGAGCGCAATCATCATGCCCACCGTGATGCCCAACAGGGTGCCGCTGGTCCAGCCGATGGCGAGACGTTGCAGCGAGGCACCGAGATGCTTCCATAGCAGGCCCGACGTGAGCAGTTGGCGAAAAGCCTCGAAGGCCTCGGAAGGTGCGGGCAGTACCAGCTGGCCGATCAGGCCAGTCTGCGAGCCGATCTCCCAAAACCCGATGACGCCCACGAAGACCAGGGGCGAGAGCAGCCCCAGCGGTACCGGCTGGAAGCCGCCGCCCCGAAAGCGCACCGGTTTGGCGGCCTCAGGCGGTAATTTCGTCACGGTGTCAGACATCGGCCAGTTCCCTATCTGCGGCCCGCGCTTCGTCGCGCAGCATTTGCCAAAGCCGGCGCTGGGTATCCTCGAGCTCGGCCTTGCCCACGGTGCGGGCGGCCAGCGGCAAGTCGATATCGACGACCTCGCGGATGCGTCCGGGGCGGCGCGACAGCACGACGATGCGGTGGCCCAGCCGCACCGCCTCGGCCAGGTTGTGAGTGACATAGACGGCGGTGAAATTTTCCCGCGTCCAGAGATCCACCAGATCGTCCATCAACAATTCGCGGGTCTGGCTGTCGAGCGCCGACAGCGGCTCGTCCATCAGCATGACGGCGGGGTTGACGCTCAGCGCCCGGGCGATGCCGACGCGCTGGCGCATGCCGCCCGAGAGCTGCCGGGGCAGCGCCTTTTTGAAATCGCTGAGCTTGGTGCGGCTGAGTACGTCCTCGACGATTGCCGCCTTCTGCGCCCGGCCCAGGCCGTGATCCTCGAGCACCAGGCTGACGTTGCCCTCGACGCTGCGCCAGGGCAACAGGGCAAAATCCTGGAAGATGTAGGTCAGCGGATTGAGCGAACTCGCCGGCGGCTCGCCGATCTGCAGAATGCGGCCGGCGCCGGGCAGCTCGAGACCGCCGATCAGCCGCAGCAGAGTCGACTTGCCGCAGCCCGAGGGGCCGATGATGCAGACGATCTCGCCGCTCTTGATGGTCAGCTCGAGGTCGTGCAGAACCTCCACGTCGCCATAGGAATGAGAGACGTGTTCGAGGCGAAGATCCATAGACCCCTTCTTGCCCGTGCTCAGAACGTCTCGACGTAGCTGGTGTCGACCAGCGTTTCGATGGATATGCTGGCCGGCACTAAATTCTCGGACTTGAACCAGGCCAGTTGGTCCTTGACGTTGGTCAGGTTGAGCCGGGCATTCTGGTTGATGCGCATGGCGCCGTTACGGATCGAGGGCGCCGCTTTTTCGTAGGGCCGGCTGGCGTAAACGTACTTGTGAACCAGCTTGACCATGGCTTCGGCGGCCTCGGCACCGGCCGACTTGTCGACCAGGGCGGCGTTGAAATCGGCGGCGCCTTGCGAGAAGGCAGCGAGAAACCGCTTCACCAGGTCGCGCTTGTTGGCGGCGTTGTCGGCCGAGGTGAAGACGGTGGTCACCTGGTAGTCCGAGATATAGTCGGCCACCATGCCGATGGGCTTGACCGTGCCGCCCTTGGCCAGCGCCTTGGCGATGTGGGGCACGATGGACCAGGCATCGATCTGGCCCGACTTCAGGGCTCCGATGATGGCCCCGACCTTGTGCAAGGGCTTGAGCTTGATGTCCGAGGTGGCAAAGCCCTCCTTCTGGGCGATCTTGGCCGCCATGTAGTGGAACGAAGACCCGGTCTGGGTGATGCCGAAGCTGCGGCCCTTGAGCTTGGCCGGGCTGGTGATGCCAGCGTCATAGGCCGCTTTCGAGACCAGGATGATCTGGCCGTCGATGCCCTTCTCTTCCTGGAGCGCGCCGCCGACGATCTTGATGGCGCCCTTTTCGGCCAGGCGAATGAGGCCGCCGGAGATGGCGGTGACGCCGAAATCGACGTCGCCCGAGGCGATGGCCACGGCCATGGGCTGGGCCGCCTGGAAGAACTTGAACTCGACCTCCAGCCCGTGCTGCTTGAAATAGCCCCGTTCGAAAGCCACGAAACTGGCCGAATGGGAGGTGAAGCGCAAGGCGCCGACGGCGATCTTGTCGGCCGCGGCGGTGGTGCCCACAAAACTTGACAAAGCCGCGGCAACGATCAGGCCGGTAGCCGCCAGGCTGGCAATTTGTCTCTTGCTAACGGAAAGCATGTTTTCCTCCCTTTGCTGCCGCGATGTTCGATATCGGCGCGGGTTCCAAGGCGTAGTGTTGGCCAGGCACGGGGCCGGGTCAATGGGCGGTTGCCGTGGCCGTTCAACTCAGGCGGCAGGCCACAACCAGATCGCGGCAAGGGCCGTTCTTGACGACTTCGTCCGCCACCCGGGCGATCTCGGGTGCCAGCCGGCGGTCGCTGGCGATGAAGGGCACGCGTTCGCGAACCGCTTGATAGGCCGGAAGCAGCGCCTCGCTGGTGACCAGCGGCGCGTGGAAATCGATGCCTTGGGCCGCCGCCATCAGCTCGATGGCGATGATGGTGGCGGCGTTGTCCACCATGTCGGCCAGGCGGCGGGCGGCAAACGTCGCCATGCTGACGTGGTCTTCCTGGTCGGCCGCCGTGGGAATGCTGTCGATGCCGGCGGGATGGGCCCGCGATTTGTTTTCGCTGGCCAGGGCCGCGGCGGCGATCTGCGGGGCCATGAAGCCCGAGTCGAGCCCGGGCTCGGCCACCAGGAAAGCCGGCAGGCCGCTCATGGCGGTGTTGGTCAAAAGGGCGATGCGTCGTTCCGCCAGGTTGCCGATCTCGGCAATTGCCAAAGCCAACGTGTCGGCCGCCAGGGCCACCGGTTGGGCGTGGAAATTACCGCCTGACAGCACCTCGCCCGAGGCGGCGAAGACCAGCGGATTGTCGCTGACGCCGTTAGCCTCGCGCTCCAGCAAGCCGGCGGCGAAGCGCATGGCATCGAGGCAGGAGCCCATGACTTGGGGCTGGCAGCGCAGCGAGTAGGGGTCCTGGACCCGGTGACAGGTGAGGTGGGAGGCGCGAATGCCGCTGCCTGCCAGCAGGGTGCGCAGCGCCTCGGCCACGTCGGTCTGACCGATCTGTCCCCGCACCGCCTGGATGCGGGCATCGAAGGGCACGTCGCTGCCCAGCACGGCATCAACGCTGAGGGCACCGGCCACGATGGCGGCGGCGAAAACGTCATGGACGCCGAACAATCCCACCAGCGCCAGCGCCGTCGAGACTTGCGTCCCGTTGAGCATGGCCAGGCCTTCTTTGGGGCCGAGCACGTAAGCGCCGATGCCGGCCGCAGCCAGGCCCTCGGCGGCCGGTGCGACGCGGCCCTCGATGCGCACCTCGCCCTCGCCGATAAGCGCCGCCGTCAGATGGGCCAGCGGCACCAGATCGCCCGAGGCACCGACCGATCCCTTGCTCGGCACGCAAGGCAGGACATCGGCCGCGAGGAAGGCCAGCAACGCTTCCACCAGGCCCCGGGATACCCCGGAATGGCCGCGCCCCAGCGCCGCCAGCTTGAGCACCAGGATCAGCCGCACCACAGGGTCGGGCAGCAGTGGCCCGCTGCCCGCCGAATGGGAAAGCACCAGCCGGCGCTGCAACTCGGCCAAGTCGTCGGCCCCGATGGCCTGGCTGGCCAAGGGGCCAAACCCCGTGTTGAGACCGTAGATCGTCTGCCCCGAGGCGATGACGTCGGCCACAGTCTGGTGCGCCGCTGCTATGGCGGACCAGGCGCTTTTCGGCATCTCCAGCGGGCCGGATCCCTGCATCAGCGCCCGGAGCTCGGCAAGGCGCAATTCGCCGGGAACCAGGGTGGTGGTTACCACCGGCCCTAGCCTTCGACCATGGGCAGCTTGAGACCAAATTCGCGGGCGCAGGCCACGGCTTCTTCGTAACCGGCGTCGGCGTGGCGCATGACGCCGCTGGCCGGATCGTTGGTCAGTACGCGCTCGATGCGGCGTGCGGCCGCGGCGCTGCCGTCGCAGACGATGACCATGCCGGCGTGCTGCGAATAACCGATGCCGACGCCGCCGCCGTGGTGGATGCTAACCCAGGTGGCGCCCGAGGCGCAGTTGAGCAGTGCATTCAAGAGCGGCCAGTCGGCCACCGCATCCGAGCCGTCGCGCATGCTTTCGGTCTCGCGGTTGGGGCTGGCCACGGACCCCGAATCGAGATGGTCGCGGCCGATCACCACCGGCGCCTCGAGCTCGCCCGATGCCACCATGTCGTTGAAGGCGAGACCGACGCGGGCGCGCTCGCCCAATCCCAACCAGCAGATGCGCGAGGGCAGACCCTGGAACTGGATGCGCGCCCGCGCCATGTCGAGCCAGTGATGCAAATGACGATCGTCGGGCACCACCCGTTTGACCATGGCGTCGGTGCGGTAGATGTCTTCGGCATTGCCCGATAGCGCCGCCCAGCGAAAGGGCCCGCGGCCCTGGCAGAACATAGGCCGCACGTAGGCCGGCACGAAGCCGGGATAGTCGAAGGCGTTGGCCACGCCCACGTCCTGGGCCATCTGGCGCAGGTTGTTGCCGTAATCGACGCAAGCGACGCCCTGGCGGTGGAACTCCAGAATGGCGCGCACCTGAACCGCCATCGAATCCTTGGCCGCCGCCTCGACGCCGTGGGGATCGCTCTCCTGGCGTTCCTCCCAGTCGGCGAGCTGCCAGCCCAGCGGCAGGTAGCCGTGGGTGGGGTCGTGGGCCGCCGTCTGGTCGGTGACCAGATCGGGCCGCACCTCGCGGCGCACCAGTTCGGGAAAGGCCTCGGCGGCATTACCCACCAGGCCGATGGAAACCGCCTCGCGGGCCTTGGTGGCCTCGGCGATGCGGTTTAGCGCAGCGTCGAGGTCGGGTGCCATCTCGTCGAGGTAACCCGATTCGAGCCGCCGTTCGATGCGGCTTGCCCGGCACTCCACGGCCAGCAGCGAGGCCCCGGCCATGGTGGCGGCCAGGGGCTGGGCACCGCCCATGCCGCCGAGGCCGGCGGTGAGGATCCAGCGCCCCCCGAGGTCGCCGCCGAAGTGTTGGCGGCCGGCCTCGACGAAGGTCTCGTAGGTGCCCTGGATGATGCCCTGGCTGCCGATGTAGATCCACGAGCCGGCCGTCATCTGGCCGTACATCATCAGGCCCTGGCGGTCGAGTTCGTTGAAGTGATCCAGCGTCGCCCAGTGCCCCACCAGGTTGGAATTGGCGATCAGCACGCGGGGTGCGTCGGCGTGGGTGCGGAAGACGCCCACGGGTTTGCCGGACTGGACCAGCAGGGTTTCCTCGTCGCCCAGCTCGCTGAGCACCTCGACGATGCGGTCGTAGCATTCCCAGTTGCGCGCCGCCCGGCCGACGCCGCCATAGACCACGAGTTCTTCGGGCCGCTCCGCCACCTCCGCGTCGAGGTTGTTCATGAGCATGCGCAGCGGCGCTTCGGTGAGCCAACTGCGGGCCTGCAAGGTGGTGCCGCGCCGGGCGCGAATCTTCCGCGTGTTGTCGAGGCGGCCGCCGGACGTATCGCTCATAAGGCCCCCTTCGTGCCGCAGTCCTAGTCCCTAACCTAGCGCCCCCACCACCCCGCTTCCAGCCCCGCTTCTTTCGCTGTCCACGAGGCCGACGACCGCTCAGGACCGCCAACGCAGAAATTAGCGCTCGGCCATGCCGAACAGCCAGGCCACCACGAGCCCCATGACCGAGAGCAGCGCCACGCCTGCGATCAACTGGGCGGTTGCCCAGGTCGCTGCCGCTAAGCCTTCGTTAAGCGAAGTTGGGGCAGACTGGAGCCATGAGAACGATAGCCGCACTTGCGATATTTTTGTTGGCGCCCGCGCTGGCGCAGGCCGAGCAGAAAATCGTCATCAGCGAAAAGAATTGCCGCTACCTGGTGCGCCACACGCCCAGCGACGACGTGGCCTACAAGCCCGGCGTCGACGTGCGCGGCAAGCCCGTCAAGTCGGCCGATCTCGAGGGCGGCTATCAGCTCGATCTCCCAGAAGACTATTCCTTCGACATCACCCACAAGGTTTTCGGCGCCCTCAAGCACAAGGCCGGCAAGCTGGGCGACAGCGCCATGACGCTGGGCCGGGTGACGGTGAGCCGGGGCGGCAGCGTCAAGTTCAACGGCAAGCGCCTCGGCCGCAAGGAAAAGCAGGCCGTGGCCGCCGCCTGCCGCGAGCGTAAGCCGAAAAAGAAGAAGTAGCTGCCGTCGCGGTCGTTGCTATCGTCCCCCGCTTTTCCTAAAGTTTGGCCGGCCTGATATCGTCCCCTGGTCCGGAACCCCCATGCGCCTATCGCAATACTTCCTGCCGACGCTCAAGGAGAACCCGAGCGAGGCCCAGATCGTTTCGCACCGGCTGATGCTGCGAGCCGGCATGGTGCGGCAATCGAGCGCCGGGATCTATTCCTGGCTGCCGCTGGGCTTTCGCGTGCTCAAGAAGATCGAAGCCATCGTGCGCCAGGAACAGGACCGGGCGGGCTGCCAGGAGCTCTTGATGCCGACCATCCAGCCGGCCGATCTGTGGCGCGAGAGCGGACGCTACGAGGATTATGGCCGCGAAATGCTGCGCATTACAGACCGCCATGAGCGCGACATGCTCTATGGCCCCACCAACGAGGAGCAGATCACCGACATCTTCCGCCAATCGGTGCGCAGCTACCGCGATCTGCCGCGCTTGCTCTACCACATCCAATGGAAGTTCCGCGACGAGGTCAGGCCGCGCTTCGGGGTCATGCGCGGCCGCGAGTTCCTGATGAAGGATTCCTATTCCTTCGACCTCGACTACGCCGGGGCCAAGCATTCCTACAACAAGATGTTTGTTTCCTATTTGCGCACCTTCGCCCGGCTCGGCCTGACAGCCATTCCCATGGCCGCCGACACCGGGCCCATCGGCGGCGACCTGAGCCACGAATTCATCATCCTGGCCGATACCGGCGAAAGCGAGGTGCACTGCCACGCGGATTATTTGGATTTCGAACCCTTGGCCGCGGAGGTGGAATACGATTCGGACCTCGAGCCCTTCGTGGCCGAGCGCACGAAACTTTATGCCGCCACCGACGAAAAACACGACCCGGCCGCCTTCGAAGCGCAAGTGCCCGAGGCCAAACGCGTCAACACCCGCGGCATCGAGGTGGGGCATATCTTCTATTTCGGCAACAAATACTCGACCGCCATGGGCGCCACCGTGCAGGGCCCCGATGGCGAGGCCGTGGCCGTCGAGATGGGTTCCTACGGCATCGGCGTCTCGCGCCTGGTCGGTGCCATCATCGAAGCCAGCCACGACGAGGCCGGGATTATCTGGCCCCAAAGCGTGGCGCCCTTCGACGTCGGATTGGTCAACTTGAAGGCCGGCGACGCGGCCTGCGATGCCGCCTGTGCCGAGCTCGAGCAGAGCCTGTCCGGCCATTGCGAAGTGCTACTCGACGACACCGGCGAGCGCGCCGGGGCCAAGTTCGCCACCATGGACCTGATCGGCCTCCCGTGGCAGCTCGTGGTCGGGCCGCGGGGGCTCAAATCCGGCACCGTCGAGCTCAAATCGCGGGCCACGGGCGAGCGTGAGGAGCTCTCGCCCGAATCGGCCCTGGCCCGCCTGACGGGATAACGGCATGTTTTCCGCCTTCGAGTGGATGATAGCTGTGCGCTATCTGAGGCCGCGCCGCCAGGAGGGCTTCATTTCCGTCATTGCCGCCTTTTCGCTGCTCGGCACGGCGCTGGGGGTGGCCACGCTGATCGTCGTCATGGCGGTGATGAACGGCTTTCGGGTCGAGCTCCTCGACCGCATCCTGGGGCTGAATGGCCACATCGTGGTGCAGGATGTCGAAGGCGGTGTGCGCAATTACGACGCGCTCTCCGACAAGCTGCGCCAAGTCGCGGGCGTGGTGGCGGTGACGCCGGTGCTCGAGGGCCAAGTCATGGCCATGGCCAAGAGTAACGCCAGCGGTGCCCTGGTGCGCGGCCTCAAGGCCGGTGACCTGCGCGCCCGCAGCGTCGTCGCCGGCAAGATCGTGGCCGGCTCGCTGAAGGATTTCGAGGGCCCCGACGCTGTCGTCGTGGGCAGCCGCCTGGCCCGCAAGCTGGGTCTCACCGTGGGCCGGCCCATCACCATCGTGGCGGCCAAGGGGCGTGCCAGTCCCATGGGCATGGTGCCGCGCATGCGGGCCTACCGCATCGTCGCCACCTTCGAAGTGGGCATGTACGAGTACGATTCGAGCTTCATCTTCATGCCGCTGAAGGCGGCGCAAGTGTTCTTTCGCCGCGGCGCCAGCGTCAGCGGCATCGAGGTCATGGTCGAGGATCCCGACGACCTGGCGGCGGCCCGCCAGCGGCTCTTCGAAGCCGTGCCCGGCGGCCTCAGGCTCTATGACTGGCAGCAGGCCAATTCGCATTTCTTCACGGCGCTTCAGGTCGAGCGCAACGTCATGTTCCTGATCCTCACCCTGATCATCATCGTCGCCGCCTTCAACATCATCTCCGGCCTCATCATGCTGGTGAAGGATAAGGGCAGCGACATCGCCATCTTGCGCACCATGGGGGCGACGCGCGGCGCCATCATGCGCATCTTTTTGATCAGCGGCACCAGCATCGGCGTCAGCGGCACGCTGCTGGGCCTGGTGCTGGGGCTGCTGTTCGCCGACAACATCGACATCATCCGGGTTTGGTTCGAAGGCCTGACCGGGGCCGAGCTGTGGGCCGCCGAGATCCGCTTCCTGTCCAACCTGCCGTCCCGCATCGACCCGACCGAGGTTTCGGCGGTGGCTGGCATGGGGCTCGGACTTTCCTTCCTGGCCACGCTTTATCCCTCGTGGCGGGCCTCGCGCATCGATCCGGTGGAGGCGCTGCGCTATGAGTGACGTGGCCCTGGAATTGCGCCAAATCGAACGCACCTTCGTGCAGGGTGGCGTCGAGCTCATGGTCCTGCGCGGGGCTACTCTGGAACTGGCGGCCGGCGAGATCGTGGCGCTGCTCGGTCCTTCGGGTTCGGGCAAGTCGACGCTTCTGCACGTTGCCGGCCTGCTGGAACGCGCCGACGGCGGCGAGGTCTCTATCGCCGGCCGGGCCTGCAACGCCATGTCCGAGGGCGAACGCACGCTGACGCGGCGCCACCGACTGGGGTTCGTCTACCAGCATCATCATTTGTTGCCCGAATTTTCGGCCCTGGAAAACGTCGTGCTGCCGCAGATGGTGAACGGCCGCAGCCGCCGCCAGGCCCGCCAACGGGCCGGGGAGCTGCTGGCCCGTTTTGGCCTTGCCGAGCGTCTGAGCCACCGCCCGGGGCGGCTTTCGGGGGGCGAGCAGCAGCGCGTCGCCATCGCCCGCGCCGTGGCCAATGAGCCGTCCGTGCTGCTGGCCGACGAGCCCACCGGCAATCTCGACCACGACACCGCCGACGGCGTCTTCGCGGAGCTTCAGGAAGAGGTTCGCAAGCGCGGCCTGGCCGCCCTGGTTGCCACCCACAACACCGACCTGGCGCGCCGCATGGACCGCGTGGTGACGCTACGCGAAGGAATATTGGAAACGGCATGAACGAACCCCTGACCGACGTTCGCCAGATCTCGCACATCGCCTATGGCTTCATGGCCTCGAAGGCGCTGTTTGCCGCCCTCAACGTCGAGCTTTTCGGACACCTCGACAAAGGGGCGCGGGATATCGAGGCGCTGGCGGGCGCCACCGGGATGACGCCCCAGGGCCTGGAGACCTTGCTGGCAAGTTTGCTCAGCCTGGGCCTCCTGGTGCGCGACGGAGACGACTATGCCAACGCGCCGGCCACCGCCAGCTACCTGGTGCCCGGGGCCAAGGCTTATTTCGGCGATTACTACCGCTTCCAGATCGACCGCCAAGTCTATCCCAACTTCATCCACCTGGACGCCGGATTGGCGGGTAACGAGGAAGGCCTGGCCCACGATTCCTTCAGCGGCTGGGTCGAGGACGCCCAAATGGCGGCGGATTTTTCCCGTGCCCAGCATGCCGGATCATTGGGGCCGGCGCTGATGATGTCCGATCGCATCGATCTTTCCGGCCGCCGCCGGCTGCTCGACGTGGCCGGCGGCACCGGCGCCTACAGCATCACGTTCTGCCGCCGCCAGGCCGAACTGGTTGCCACCATCATCGATTTTCCCAGCGTCATCGAAGTGGCCAAGGGCTACGTCACGGCGGCCGGCCTGGAAGACCGGATAACGCTGCAAGCGGGCGACGCCCTGGCCGAGGAATGGCCCGGCAACCAGGACGTCGTCCTGATGTCCTATTTCCTCAGTGCCGTCGGCGGCGGCGATATCGAGACCCTCTTGGGCCGGGCCTGGCAGGCCCTGGCGCCTGGCGGCCGGCTCATCGTGCACGACTTCATGCTCGACGACGACCGCGCCGGACCGGCCCAGGCGGCGGCCTGGTTCCTGGTCTACCTGCCGCTGCGCACCGACGCCGTCTCGTTCAGCGCCGCCGAGCTCGAGCCCCTGATCGCCGGCCACGGATTCGAGGGCATCCAGGACCAGGTGATGATCCCGGAGATCACCAAGGTGATCACGGCAGAGAAGCCGGGTACCGGCTGATACCTGTACGGTGCCACCACATCAGGTGGTTTTCCCAAATCTATCCACAAGAAATTGGTTCGTTCCGCCGCTGTTCTCTTCAATCCGAGGAGGCGACGTGGCATCATCGCTGACGCTTCAGACGGGCCACCTTCATGCCCCACGCCAACTTCGTTCACCTGCGCGTCCATACCGCCTATTCGCTGCTCGAGGGAGCGATTCGCAGCGACGTCCTGGTCGAGCTTTGCCAACGCCACGACATGCCGGCGGTGGCGCTGACCGACAGCGGCAACCTGTTCGGCGCGCTGGAATTCTCCGAGGCTCTGGTCAAGGGGGGTGTCCAACCCATCGTCGGCACGGCCCTGGGGCTGCTGCGCCAAGAAGGTTCGGCCGCCAGCGGCCATGCCGCGCCGGGCTCGGAGCAACACGAAGCCGATGCCATCGTGCTGCTGGCCCAGAACGAGGTCGGCTACGGCAATTTGATCCGGCTTTCCAGCCGCTCGTTCCTGGAATCCGAAGCCCATGTGGTGGCGCTGCCGCTGGCGGCGCTGGAGGGCCATTGCGAGGGGCTGATCGCACTCACCGGCGGGCCCGACGGTCCCGTTGCCAGGCTGCTGACCGAGGGCCGCGAGGACCAGGCCAAGGCCTTGCTGGAACGCCTGGCGGGGCTCTTTCCCGGGCGTCTCTATGTCGAGCTGCAGCGCCACGGCCTGGCGGACGAGGACCGCGTTGAGGGGGCGCTGGTCGAGCTCGCCTATGGCCTGGATCTGCCACTGGTGGCGACCAACGAGGCCTACTTCACCGAAGCCGGAATGTTCGAAGCCCACGACGCCCTGATCTGCGTCGCCGAGGGTGCTTTCGTCAGCCAAAGCGAGCGCCGCCGGCTGACCCCCGAACACCGCTTCAAGTCGCCCGAGGAAATGACGGCGCTTTTCGAAGACCTGCCCGAGGCCGTCAATAACACCATCGTCATTGCCCGGCGCTGCGCCTACCGGCCGCCGCTGCGCCAGCCCATCCTGCCGCCCTACGAGAGCGCCGACGGCCGCGACGAAGGGCTCGAGCTCACGGCCCAGGCCGAGGCCGGGTTGGAGATCCGGCTGGAAGCCCAGGTATTCGCCGCCGAGATGAGCCCGGCCCAGCGCGTCGAGGCAGCGAGGCCTTACCGCGAGCGCCTGGCCTTCGAGCTTGGCGTCATCATAGAGATGGGTTTTTCCGGCTATTTCCTGATCGTCGCCGATTTCATCAAGTGGGCCAAGGAACAGGGCATTCCGGTGGGTCCGGGCCGCGGCTCGGGGGCCGGTTCGGTGGTGGCCTGGGTGCTGACCATCACCGACCTCGATCCACTGCGCTTCGGTCTGCTGTTCGAGCGCTTTCTCAATCCCGACCGCGTCTCGATGCCGGATTTCGACATCGACTTCTGCCAGGACCGGCGCGACGAGGTCATCCATTACGTGCAGCAAAAGTACGGCCGAGACCGGGTGGCCCAGATCATCACCTTCGGCAAGCTGCAGGCCCGGGCCGTCTTGCGCGACGTGGGCCGGGTGCTGGAGATCCCCTACGGCCGCGTCGACGGCATCTGCAAGATGGTGCCCAACAATCCGGCCAACCCGGTGTCGCTGGGCCAGGCCATCGCCGACGAGCCCCGGTTGCAGCAGGAACGCGACGGCGACCCGGCCATCGCGCGGCTATTGGACATCGGCCTCAAGCTGGAGGGGCTCTACCGCCACGCCTCGACCCACGCCGCCGGGGTGGTGATCGGCGACCGGCCGCTCGATACCCTGGTGCCGCTCTACCGCGATCCCCGTTCCGACATGCCGGTGACGCAGTTTTCCATGAAATACGTGGAAATGGCCGGCTTGGTGAAGTTCGACTTCCTCGGCCTCAAGACCCTGACGGTGATCGACAAGACGTTGAAGCTGTTGCTGGCGCGGGGCGAAGAGATCGACATCGCGGCGATCCCGCTCGACGATCCCGGCACCTACGAGATGCTGGCCCGGGGCCACACCATCGGCGTCTTCCAGTTTGAAAGCCGTGGTATGCAGGACCTGCTCAAGGATGCCGTACCCAGCAACATCGAGGACCTGATCGCCCTGGTGGCGCTGTTTCGTCCCGGTCCCATGGAGAACATCCCCAAGTACGTCACCTGCAAGCACGGCAACGACACGCCCGAGTTCCTGCACGACACCATAACGCCGGTCACCAATGACACCTACGGCGTCATCATCTACCAGGAACAGGTGATGCAGATCGCCCAGGTTTTCGCCGGCTACAGCCTGGGCCAGGCCGACATCCTGCGCCGCGCCATGGGCAAGAAGATCAAGGCCGAGATGCGGGCCCAGCGCGACACCTTCGTGGCCGGCGCCGTCGAGCGCGGCGTCGAGCCCGACCGCGCGGCTTACGTCTTCGACCTGGTCGAGAAGTTCGCCGGCTACGGCTTCAACAAGGCGCATTCCGCAGGCTACGCCCTGGTGGCCTACCAGACGGCCTGGCTCAAGCAGAATTTCCCGGTCGAGTTCATGGCCGCCTCGATGACGCTGGACATGGGCAATACCGACAAGCTCGAGGTCTTCCAGCGCGAACTCGAGCGCCTCGGCATCCCCCTGGAGCCGCCCGACATCAACCGCTCAGAGGTCGAGTTCGCCGTCGAATACCCGCAAAACGGCGGCAAGCCCGCCATCCGCTACGCCCTGGCGGCGATCAAGAACGTTGGCCGCCAGGCCATGGTCGCAGTGCTGGAGGAGCAGGGGCAAGGCGGTGCTTTCGCCGATCTTTTCGACTTCGCCGGGCGCATCGATCCCCGCGCCGTCAACAAGCGCCAGGTCGAGAACCTGGCCCGCGCCGGCGCCTTCGACGGGCTCGATGACAACCGTGCCCGGGTCTTCGCGGCGGCCGAACAGATCGTGCGTCATGCCCATTCGGCGGCCGAAACCCGCGAGAGCCAGCAGGAAAGCCTGTTCGGCGGCGAGGGCGGCGCCAGCTTGGCGGCACCGGCGCTGCCCGAGGTCGAGCCCTGGCTGCCCATGGAGAACCTGGAACATGAGCGCGAGGCGCTGGGGTTCTATCTTTCGGTCCACCCCCTCGACGCCTTCGCACCCGACCTCGAGCGCCTCGGCGTCATGTCCTATGGCGAACTGGCCGGCCGGCGCCACGGAGAGGTTGCTGGGGCACGGCTGGCCGGTACCGTGATGAGCGTGCGCGAGCGCAGCGGCAACGGCCGCGGCCGCTTTGCCTTCGTGCAACTCTCCGACGCCAGCGGCGGCTATGAGGTGGTGATCTTTGCCGAGCTTTATGCCGCCCAGCGCAAGTACATCGAGGCCGGTGCCAACCTTTTGCTGAGCGTCGAGATCAAGCCCGACGGCGAAGGGTTCCGACTGTCCGCCACCGACCTCAGGCCGCTGGACCAGGTCGTCGCCGCCGCTGCCGCCGGCCTTGCCATTGCCATCACCGACCCCGCTTCCGTGGACCGCCTGCGGCGCCTGATCGAATCCCAGGCCAAGCCGGGCAAGGGCCGGATCTGCCTGCTGGTGCGCTTCGACGAGGGCCGCCAGGAGGCCGAGATCGAGCTCAGCCAGCACTTCGCCATCTCGCCGCCCTTGCGTGAAGCCATCGCCCACGTTCCCGGGATCGGCACGGTCAAGAACATCTAATAGCCGCCCGAGGCGGGAATTCGCTTGCAAAGCCGGCCGAACGGCGTTACCTAGCGCGCTTCTGAAAAACCTCACGCGGGAACGCGGCGTTCAGGACAGACATCCCCTGCGTCGCTCCGGTGCCGGCACCGTCCGGCTCTCTCCCGCGGCGGACCAACCGGAAAAGGAATACAGCATGGCGATGCCAACCTTCACCATGCGCCAGCTCCTGGAAGCTGGCGTTCATTTCGGCCACCAGACGCACCGTTGGAACCCCAAGATGTCGTCCTACATCTTCGGCGACCGCAACGGCGTCCACATCATCGATCTGCAGCAGACCGTGCCGCTTTTGTATCGCGCCCTGGAAACCACCCGTGACTTGGTGGCGGCCGGCGGCCGGGTGCTCTTTGTCGGCACCAAGCGCCAGGCTTCGGAGCCGGTGACCGAGGCGGCCAGGCGCTGTGGTCAATACTACGTCAACCACCGCTGGCTGGGCGGCATGCTGACCAATTGGAAGACCATTTCCAATTCCATCAAGCGCCTCAAGGACCTGGACGAGCAGCTATCCGAGGAAAACCTCGGCCTGACCAAGAAGGAAATGCTCAAGCTGACACGGGAGCGCGACAAGCTGGAACGCGCGCTCGGCGGCATCAAGGAGATGGGCGGTCTGCCCAACCTGATGGTGGTCATCGATACCAACAAGGAAGATATCGCGGTCAAGGAGGCGGTGAAGCTGGACATTCCCGTGGTGGCGGTTATCGATTCCAATTCGGACCCGGCCAACATCACCCATCCCATTCCCGGAAACGACGATGCGCTGCGGGCCATCAACCTCTATTGCGAACTGTTTTCGCGGGCCGTGCTCGACGGCATCCAGCAGGGGATGGCGGCCGACGGTGCCGATTTGGGCGAGGCCGAGGAACTGGCCGCCGAGGAATTGCCACAGGCTGCCGAGGATGCCGCCGAGGATGCCACCGAGGATGCTGTCGAGGAGAAGCCCGACGCGCCCGCCGAGAAGCCCTCCGAGGCCTCTACCGAAGCGCCTGCCGAAGAGGCTACCGAAGCGCCTGCCGAAGCGCCTGCCGAGGAGGCTACCGAAGCGCCCGCCGAAGAGGCTGCTGACGCGCCTGCCGAGGCTGTGGTGGAAGCTCCAGCAGAGGCTCCCGAAGAGGTACCTGCGGCAGGGGTCTAACGCATGATAATATATGTATTTCCAACTCGTTATGAACAATTTCTTATATTCGAGGTGAAGTAATGGCTGACGTCACCGCTGCCATGGTGAAGGATCTGCGCGAACGCACCGGCGCCGGCATGATGGATTGCAAGAAAGCCCTGGCCGAGAACGCCGGCGATACCGAGGCGGCCGTTGACTGGCTGCGCACCAAGGGCCTGGCGGCGGCTGCCAAAAAGGCCGGCCGGGTGGCTGCCGAGGGCCTGATCGGAATGGCCGGTAGCGGCGCCGCCGCGGCCCTGGTCGAGGTCAATTCGGAAACCGATTTCGTGGCCCGTAACGAGAGCTTCCAGGCTTTTGTCGCCGGCGTGGCCCAGGTCGCCCTGGCCCAGGGCGGTGATTTCGCGGCTGCGCAGGCGGCCGGCTATCCCGGAGAACAGCGCACCATCGACGAGCAGGTCAGCCAGATGGTGGGGACCATCGGCGAAAACATCCAGTTCCGCCGCAGTGCCGGACTGGCCGTCTCGGAGGGCGTGGTGGCGGCCTATATGCACAACGCCGTGAGCCCCGGTCTGGGCAAGATCGGCGTCATCATTGGCCTCGAATCGGCGGCTCCCGCGGCCGCTTTGGAGGCGCTGGGCAAACAGCTCGCGATGCACGTCGCGGCGGCCGCACCCCTGGCCGTCGAGGTCGCCGGTCTCGACCCGGCGGTGGTCGATCACGAGCGTTCCGTGCTCAGCGAACAAGCAAGGGAATCGGGCAAGCCCGACGAGGTGGTGGCCAAGATGGTCGAAGGCCGGCTGCGCAAGTTCTATGCTGAATCGGTGCTGTTGGAGCAGGTTTTCGTCATCGACGGCGAAACCAAGGTAGCCAGCGTGGTGGCACAGGCGGCCGCCGATCTGGGCAGCGAGATCAAGGTCACGGGCTTTTACCGTTTCGCCTTGGGCGAGGGCATCGAAAAGCGCTCGGAGGATTTCGCGGCCGAGGTTGCCGCCGCCCAGGGCGGCTGAAGCGATTCGGCGTATTCGCCGCTACCGTCTACCGCCGCGACTACCCCTGGTGTAAGGTTGCGCCCGCCTGGTGCCGGGGCCCATTCGCTGGCGACCCCCCTTAGCCGGGCGATGGGAGTCGACATGGCGTCAGCGGCAACATATCGCCGGGTTTTGCTGAAAACCTCTGGCGAGGCCCTGATGGGCGACGGCGAGTACGGCATCGACTACGACACCGTCGACAGCATCGCCCAGGATATCGCCGCGGTGCACGCGCTCGACGTCGAGGTCTGCCTGGTCATAGGCGCCGGCAACATCTTCCGCGGCATCGCCGGGGCGGCGGCCGGCATGGAGCGGGCCAGTGCCGACTACATGGGCATGCTGGCCACCGTGATCAACGCGCTGGCCATGCAGAATGCGCTCGAGCGCCTCAATGTTACCACCCGGGTGCTGTCGGCCATTCCCATGGCCACGGTGTGCGAGCCCTACATCCGCCGCCGTGCCATCCGGCACCTGGAGCGCCGCCGCGTGGTGATCTTCGCGGCCGGCACCGGTAATCCCTTCTTCACCACCGACACCGCGGCGGCGCTGAGGGCGGCCGAGATGGGCTGCGATGCGCTGCTCAAGGGAACGCAAGTCGATGGCGTCTACGATGCCGATCCCAAGATCACGCCCGGGGCCCGGAGATATGATAGGCTCGACTATCTTGAGGTGCTGTCCCGCGACCTCAAGGTGATGGATGCTGCGGCGGTGTCGCTGGCCCGTGAGAACGGCATCCCGATTCTGGTATTTTCCTTGCGGGACAAGGGTGCCTTCGCCGAGGTGGTGTGCGGCCGGGGCGCTTGTACGATCATTTCCACCGATCCCGCCATTTCCGCTGGGGAGGAGAGCAGTGGCTGACGAACCGGATCTCGACGATATCGAACGCCGCATGAACGGTGCGCTGGAGGTGTTGAAGCAGGAATTTGGCGGGCTGCGTACCGGGCGCGCCTCGGCCAGCCTGCTCGAACCCGTGCTGGTAGAGGCCTACGGCAGCCAGATGCCGCTCAACCAACTGGCCACCATCAGCGTTCCCGAATCCCGCCTGCTCACCGTGCAGGTCTGGGACAAGGGCATGGTGAAGGCCATCGAGAAGGCCATCCAAAGCGCCGGCCTGGGCCTCAATCCCTCGGTCGAGGGGCAGCTCCTGCGAGTGCCGATCCCGGAGCTCAACGAGGAACGCCGCGTGGAAATGACCCGGGTCGCCGGCAAGTATGCCGAACAGGCCCGGGTAGCGGTGCGCAACGTGCGCCGCGATGGCATGGAAAAACTCAAGAAGATGGAGAAGGAGGGCGATCTCTCACAGGACGACCAGCACCTCTATGGCGACGAGATCCAGAGCATGACCGATCGCATCATCGGCCTGCTCGACGAGGCGCTGGCGACCAAGGAAACGGAGATCATGCAGGTCTGAACCATGGAGGCCTTGACGTCCAGCCCACCGGGCCCCACGCCCCGTCACGTCGCCATCATCATGGATGGCAATGGACGCTGGGCCAAGGCTCGCGGCCTGCCCCGGGCGGCTGGGCACCAGCGCGGGGCATCGGCGGTGCGCAAGGTCGTCGAGGGCTGTGTCGATCTCGGTATCTCTTATCTCACGCTCTATGCCTTTTCCTCGGAAAACTGGAAGCGCCCGCCGGCCGAGGTCGACGATCTGATGGGGCTGTTGCGGCTCTATCTGCGGCGCGAGATCAGCGACCTTAACGGCAACAACGTCCGTGTCCGCTTCATCGGCATGCGCCACGATTTGGCCAAGGACATCTGCGCGCTGATCGACGAGGCCGAGGGCGTCACCGCCGGCAACGACGGCATGACCCTGGTCATCGCCCTCAATTACGGCAGCCACAACGAAATATTGGCAGCTTGCCGGCGCCTGGCGGAACAGGCGGCAGCCGGAACCTTGGTGCCGGCGGATATCGACCAGGGGGCTTTCGAGCGCTGCCTCGATACCTCGGATATCCCCCATCCCGACCTGATCATCCGGACCAGCGGCGAGCAACGGCTGAGCAACTTTCTGCTCTGGCAGGCGGCCTACGCCGAGCTCATGTTCATCGACACGCTGTGGCCCGATTTCTGTCTGGCCAACCTCGAACAGGCGATTGACGAGTACCAGCGCCGTGATCGCCGCTATGGGGCCGCGAGTGGCTGAAGCGGCACTCGGCAGCCTGCGTCTGAGGCTTATTTCCGCCGCCGTGATGATCCCTCCGGCCCTGGTGCTGGCGCTGTTTGGCGGCTGGGCCTTCGCGGCCTTGGTTGGCCTGGCCGGGTTTTTCATGGTTGGGGAATGGGACCGGCTCAGCGCCGGCGGGGGCGGCGGGGGCTTTGTATTGGTCTGGCAACAACTGGTGGTGCTGGGCGCCATCGCCGTGACGGCACTGGGGCGGGCGCCCGATGCCACCCTGGTGGTGGCCATGGGGGCGGTGTTGTCGCTGGTCATCGTCTCGCGCAGCCAGGCACGGCGGCACTGGCCGGCGCTGGGGATCGTGTACATCGGTCTGCCCTGCATCGCCATCGTTTGGCTGCGCCAGGGATCGGAACTGGGGCTCGAGACCCTGGTCTGGATGCTGGCCCTGGTTTGGGCCACCGATTCCGCGGCCTATGCCGCCGGGCGCCTGATCGGCGGGCCACGGCTGACGCCGCGGCTCAGCCCCAAAAAGACCTGGGCCGGGCTGGCCGGCGGGGCGCTCGGAGCGGCCTTGGTGGGAGCTTTGACGGCGGCGCTGCTGGGCCACGCGTCGCTCTGGTTCCTGGTCCTGCTGAGTGCCTTGTTGGCCCTTGTCTCGCAGGCCGGCGACATCTTCGAATCGGCTCTCAAACGCCACTTCGACGTCAAGGACAGCGGCACCTTGATCCCCGGCCACGGCGGCGCGCTCGACCGTCTCGATGGTTTGCTTTTCGTTGCCTTGGCGGTGGCCATGCTGACGCTGTTGCGTCAGCGCGAGGTCTTGGCTTGGCCGTGATCTTGCCCCAAGAAAAAACCCACGAACGCTCCGCGGCGCTGCCGGCGCCACGTCGCATCAGTATTCTCGGCTCGACCGGATCGGTGGGCTGCAACACCATCGACCTGATCGAACGCCAGCCCGAGCGCTACAAGATCGAGGCCCTGACCGCCAACCGCAACGTCGCCTTGTTGGCGGAACAGGCCCGACGCCTACGGCCCCGCCTGGCGGTGATCGGCGACGAGGCGCGCTTTGGCGCGCTCAAGGAAGCCCTGGCCGGCAGTGGCATCGAGCTGGCCGCCGGTCCCGCCGCCCTGGTCGAGGCGGCCCAGCGGCCGGCCGAGTGGCTGATGGCCGCCATCGTGGGCGCAGCCGGCCTCGAGCCCACCCTGGCGGCGCTGCGCCGCGGCGCCATCGTGGCCTTGGCCAACAAGGAATGCCTGGTCTGTGCCGGCGAATTGATGATGGAGGAGGTGAACCGGAACGGCGCCACGTTGCTGCCCGTCGATTCGGAGCACAACGCTATCTTCCAGGTCTTCGACTTCGCCCGGCGCGACGCCGTCGAGCGCATCATCCTGACCGCTTCCGGCGGCCCCTTCCGCACCCTCGACCGGGCCGTCATGGCGCACGTCACGCCGGCCCAGGCCGTGGCCCACCCGAACTGGAACATGGGGGCCAAGATCTCGGTCGATTCGGCGACCATGATGAACAAGGGGCTGGAGCTGATCGAGGCCCATCACCTGTTCGACCTGCCGGCCGAGAACATCGAGGTGCTGATCCACCCCCAATCGGTGGTACACAGCCTGGTGGCCTACGTCGACGGCTCGGTGCTGGCCCAGCTCGGCACGCCCGACATGCGCACGCCCATCGCCTATACCCTGGGCTGGCCCGAGCGCATGCCGGCCCCGGCCGAACGCCTCGATCTGGCGGCCCTGGGCCAGCTTTCCTTCGAGCCCCCCGATCTCGAGCGTTTTCCGGCGCTGCGCCTGGCCCGCCTAGCCTTGCAAAGCGGTGGGGCCGCCCCTACTATCCTCAACGCCGCCAACGAGGTCGCGGTTGCCGGTTTCCTGGGAGGCGAGGTCGGGTTTCTCGAAATCGCCGGTATCGTCGAAGAGACCCTGGCAACCATGCCGCTGGATAAACCGGCCTCGCTCGATGCGGTGTTTGCCGTCGATAGCGAGGCCCGGAGGGTGGCTGAGGAGTTGATCGCCCGCGTTCGCGATCGGCTCTGATCAAGAGCCCAGGTGGCCCCGCCCGCGACCAGCCCACGAGTTTGAGTGAATGGACCTTATCAGCGGCATTCTCAATTACCCCGTCGCTTTCCTGTTCGTGCTGACCGTCGTGGTCTTCGTGCATGAATTCGGGCACTACATGGTGGCGCGTTGGTGCGGCATCCGGGTCGAGGTTTTCTCGATCGGCTTTGGGCCGGAAATCTTCGGTTGGGACGATTCTCGCCAGACGCGCTGGAAGGTGAGCTGGATTCCGCTCGGCGGCTACGTCAAGTTCTTCGGCGATGCCGATGCCACCTCGCAACCGGACCGTGACACCGAGCGCACGACGGAAGAGCAACGCCAGACCTTCCAGGCCCAGCCGCTGTGGGCGCGGGCGGCCGTGGTGGCGGCCGGGCCGGTGACCAACTTCATCGCCGCGGTAATCATTCTCAGCGGTCTTTTCGTCGTCGTCGGGCAACCCTTCACGCCGCCCGTGGTTGACAAGATCCTGCCCGGCACGGCGGCGGAGGAGGCCGGTTTCGAGATCGGCGACCGTATCAAGGAGATCGATGGCCGGGCCATCATGCGCTTCGAGGAGTTGCAACAGATCATCATGGCCAGCCCCGGCCAGCGTCTCGACGTCGTGGTGCTGCGCGGCAATAAGCGCCTGGCACTGGGCGTGACACCGGGCACCCGGTTGCTGGAGGACCGATTTGGCAACCAGCATAAGGTGGGATACCTGGGCATCCAGCGCAGCGCGCTGGATCACATCAAACACGGGCCCTTCGATGCCGTCTGGTATGCCACGCGGGAGACCTATTATTTCACTACCCAAACGCTGCGGAATCTGGGCCAGATCATTACCGGCCTGAGGCCGGCCGACGACCTGCGCGGCCCCATCGGCATCATCAGGATGTCGGGCCAGGCGGCCCAGCTCGGCATTTCCTCGCTGCTGCAATTCACCGCCATCCTGTCGATCAGCCTGGGCCTGATCAATCTCTTCCCGGTGCCGCCCTTGGATGGCGGGCATTTGCTCTATTACGGCTTCGAAGCGGTCCGCGGTCGGCCGCTGGGCCACCGGGCGCAGGATTTCGGCGTCGGAATTGGGCTTGCGCTGGTGGTCATGCTCATGGTCTTTGTCACGCGAAACGATCTTGTTGATCTTGAGGTTTTCGATTTCTTTGCTCGACTATTTTCCTAAGGCCGCCGTGGGGGCCGGATTGATGCGCCGATGGGCGAGACAGGCAGGGATGGGGGCCATGCTTGTGGTCGTCTGCCTGATGCTGGCCACACCGCTGGCCGCCCAGACCCGATCGGCCGGCTCGATCAGCGACATCCTGGTCGAGGGCAACCAGCGCATCGAGGCGGCGACCATCAGTTCCTACATGACCATCGCCATCGGCGATGCCTTCGATGCCGGCAATATCGACCGCTCCCTCAAGGCCCTGTTCGCCACCGGCCTTTTCGCCGACGTCAGCATCGGCCAAAAGGGCGCGGCGCTGGTGGTGCGGGTGGTGGAAAACCCGGTCATCAACCGCATCGCCTTCGAAGGCAACAAGCGCCTCGACGACGAAACCCTGAATGCCGAGGTGCAGCTCAGGCAGCGGGTGGTCTACACCCGCTCGCGGGTGCAAAGCGACGTCCAGCGCATCGTCGAGCTCTATCGCCGCAGCGGCCGCTTTGCCGCCACCGTGGAGCCCAAGGTCATCCAGCTCGAGCAAAACCGTGTCGATCTGGTTTACGAGATCAACGAAGGCAAACTGACCGAGATCCGTAAGATTACCTTCATCGGCAACCATGTTTTCAGCGACCGCCAACTGCGCTCGGTCATCGCCACCAAGGAATCCCGCTGGTACCGCTTCTTGACCAGCGACGACACTTATGATCCCGACCGTCTCTCGTTCGACCGCGAACTCCTGCGCCGCCACTATCTGGCCAACGGCTACGCCGATTTCCGCGTGGTCACGGCCATGGCCGAGCTGAGCCGCGACCGGCGCGACTTTTTCGTTACCTTCACCATCGAGGAGGGCGAGCCCTACCGCTTCGGCAAGATCGACATCGAATCGGGTATTCGCCGCCTCGATCCCGACAGCCTGCGCCATCTCGTCACCTCACCCAGCGGCGAGAGCTACAACGCCGAGCAGATCGAGGAAACCATCGACGCCCTGACTTTCGAGACCGGCCGTCGGGGCTATGCCTTCACCGAAATCCGTCCGCGTCCCAAGCGCAACCGTGAAGACCGCACCATCGACGTCACCTACGTCGTTGCCGAGGGGCCCAGGGTCTACGTCGATCGCATCAACATCGTCGGCAACGTTCGCACTTTGGACAAAGTGATTCGGCGCGAATTCGAGATCTCCGAGGGCGACGCCTTCAACACCGCCAAGCTGCGCCGCTCGCGCCGCCGCATCCGTGGGCTCGGCTTCTTCGACAAGGTGGAAATCAAAGACGACCGCGGCCTCTTGGACAGCAAGACGCTGGGCGCCGCCGAGGGCCAGTTTGCCGAGGACCGTACGGTCATCACCGCCGAGGTCAAGGAGCATTCGACGGGCGAGCTCAGTTTCGGGGCCGGCTATTCGACTACCGAACAGTTCATCGGCGACATCAGCGTGCGCGAGCGCAACCTTTTGGGCCGCGGCCAGGACCTGCGCCTGGGCCTCAACCTTTCGACCCGGCGCCAGCAAGTGGACCTCTCTTTCACCGAGCCGCACTTCCTGGAGCGCAATGTGGCCGCCGGCTTCGATATCTTCAACATCCGCCGCGATCGCCAGCGCACCTCGTCATTCGACGAGAGCACCAGTGGCCTGACACTGCGGGCGGGCTATCCCATCGCGCTGAATTTGCGCCAGAGCGTGCGCTATTCGATCCGTCACGACGTCATCGACAACTTCGGCAGCAACGCTTCGCGCTTCGTTCTCGAACAGTCCGGCGGCCGGGTGTCGTCGACGCTGGGCTACACCTTGATCTACGACCTGCGCGACGACCGGCTGGTGCCCACCGAGGGATACGTGGTGCGTTTCGGCCAGGACCTGGCCGGTTTCGGCGGCAACGTCCGTTATCTGAGGAACGCCCTCTCCTACGCCTACTATCAGCCGCTGTGGGATGACTGGGTGGGCTCGCTCTCGTTCAGCGAGGGCTTCATCCAGGGCCTGGGCCAGCGCGTCGGCATTTCCGATCGTTTCTTCCTGGGCGGCAACAACTTCCGTGGCTTCGCGCCGTCGGGCGTCGGGCCACGGGACAAGGTGTCGCTCGATTCGCTGGGCGGAAAGCTCTACTATGTGGGCACGGCGGAATTAACGGCACCAATCGAGATGCTACAGGATTATGGCATTTTCGGTCGCATCTTCACCGAGATGGGCAGCCTCTCGGACGCCGACGTGGCGAGCAAGGAAAACCTCTTCGACGTCGGCTCGGTGCGTGTTTCGTCGGGTGTCGGATTGTCGTGGCGTTCGCCGCTGGGGCCCATTCGCCTCGATTTCTCTAGTGCCTTGCGCCGCGAGCGCTTCGACGAGACCGAAACCTTCCGCTTCAGCTTTGGCACCCGGTTTTGAGCAATGACTTTTCCGTCCCAGACCATCCGCAACAGCCTGATCCTTATCGGCCTTTGTGCAGCCATTGTGGTCGCCGGCCCATCGGCGCAGACGGCCGAGAAGGCAGCAGACAAGCAAAAGCTGCCATCGGCGGTAATCGCCGTTATCGATCTCAAGCTCATCCTGCGTGAGGCCCAGGCTACCAAGAGCGTGCGGGCCCAAATAGAGAAGTTCCGGGCCGTCTATCTGGCCGAAATGAAAAAAACGGAAGCCGCGCTGAATACCGAACAGGAGGAACTCAAGCGGCAACGGACCCTGCTCTCGCCCGAAGCCTTCGGACAACGCCGGCGCAAATTCGAGGACAAGGTGGCCGCCGTTCAGCGCCAGGCCCAGGACCGCTCGCGGCGCCTCGAGCGGAGCTATTCCAGCGCCATGAACCAGCTGCGCCGCGCCATGCTGCCCATC
>JASLXG010000060.1 GCA_030740435.1 Alphaproteobacteria bacterium
TCAACGAAACGTCCAATCCGGCATAGTACTTCATGGCTGCTCTCCTTAACGCTTCTTGTGGCTGGAACATCCAGACCACGTTCCAAAAGCTCGGAGAGTAGCCACCCTCAGCGCCGATTACCCCATCTCTGTGGTCAATTCCCCGTGCTTCAACTGGCTGCGCCCTTGAAGATGTGCGCATCCCTTAGCATCAAGGGGTGGAGGGCGAGGGAGGGGGTTTTCTATGGCGGCCGTTCCCCCTACCGCGCCGCCGGCAGCGCCGGCTGGACCGGGGCGCGCAGGCGTTTGCGGCGGCTGGCCGAGACGGCGTAGATCTGCTTGCCCGCCTCGACCACCAGGACGCCGGCGAAGGGCCGGCCCCAGCGCTGGCCCAGGCGCTCGACGGTGGGGGCGAAGCGCAGCATGGCCCGCGACCGGCTGGGCGGCATATAAAGCGCCGCCGAAACCACGGTGGGCGAGAACATGGTCTCGCGCAGCAAGCCGGTGAGCTGCCCCGGCGTGAAGGGGTGGCCGTGGCCAAAGGGGGTGCTGTCGAAACGGGCCCAGATGCCGCGCCGGTTCGGCACCACCGCCAGCAGCCGGCCGCCGGCCGCCAGCACGCGCCAGATCTCGCGCAACATGGGCCGCACCTGTTCGCTGTTCTCCAGGCCGTGGACCAGCAGCAAGCGGTCGATGCTGGCGTCCTCGAAGGGCAGCTCGGTGTCGTCGCTGAGCGCCACCAGGCTGGCGCCGTCGGGCGGCCAGTGCAGCACGCCTTGCGAGGCCGGCATGACGGCGAATACCCGCTCGGCCTCGTCGACGAAGGGCCTGAGATAGGGCGTGGCGTAGCCCAGCCCCATCAGGCTGAGGCCGCCCACTTGGGGCCAGATCTGGCGCAAGCGCCGGCGCACCAGACGCCGCGCCACCTGTCCGGCGCGATCCTCGTAGAATTGGTTCAAGTCGATGACGTCAGGTCGCATGACGGTTCCATGGTAGCAGATCGTAGTAAAGTTGGTGCCCTGGCTCGATTAGGGGAATTCCCCGGTTTTGTCCGGATGCCGATTTTCGGTGGTGCGAAAGGCGCATTTTGGTGCCATATTCGGGCCACGAGCGTATCGCGGAGCTTATGGCCATGCCCAAAGTCGAAATCGAGCAGTTTTCCGCCGCCCGGGATACCTATTCCTTCCTGGTGCGCCACCGCGCCAGCAAGTCGGCGGCCATCATCGATCCCAGTTTTAGCGGTCCCACCGTCGAAGCCGTCAGTCAGTTGGGCTGGCGCCCGGTATACATCCTCAACACCCATCACCACGATGACCAGGTGGGCGGCAACCGGGACCTCAAGCAGGCCTTCGGGCTGCGGGTCTGCGGCCCCGCCCTGGAAGCCGACAAGATCCCCGGTATCGACCGCAAGCTTTCGGGCGGTGATATCTTCAAGCTGGGCGAGGCCGAGGCCAAGGTGATCGACGTGGGTGGCCACACGGTGGGCCATCTCGCCTATTGGTTCCACCGCACCAATGCGCTGTTCTGCGGCGATGCCTTGCTGGTGCTGGGCTGCGGCCGCCGCCTCGAGGGCTCGGCGGCGCAGATGTGGGAATCGTTGAAAAGGCTGCGTGAATTGCCGCCGGAGACCCAGATCTACTGCGCCCACGAGAACACCAAGACCAATCTCGCCTTTGCCCTCGAGATCGACCCCGGCAACCGGAAACTGGAGGAACGGATCGGAAAACTTCGCGAGGCGCTGGGCAGTGGCGGCGCCGTGCCGACGCTGTTGGCCGACGAATTGACGACCAATCCCTTCCTGCGGGCGGATGATCCCACCTTCCAGGAAGCCATCGGCATGGCCGGTGCCGATGCGGTCGAGGTTTTCGCGACGCTCAGGCGAAAGCGCGACGATTTCTGAGCCCAGGATTCCCGGCTCTGGCATGCGGCTGCACTACTCCCCGTCCTCGCCCTTTGTGCGCAAGGTCATGGCCACGGCCATCGAGCTTGGCCTCGAGGGCGGCATCGAACTCCAGCCCACGCAGGTTTGGGACCCCGCCAGCGACCTCTCGAAGGTCAATCCGCTGGGCAAGGTGCCGGCGCTACGGCTGGTTGACGGCTCCGTGCTCTACGACAGCCCGGTGATCTGCGAATACCTCGCTGCCCAGGTCCCTGAGCCGGCGCTTTTTCCGCCCGCCGGGCCGGCACGCTGGACCATGCTGCGCCGGGCCGCGCTGGCCGACGGCATCCTCGACGCCGCCGTGGGCCAGGTGGTGGAGCAGCGCCGCCGCCCCAGCGAGTTCGTCTACGCCGGCTGGTGCCAGCGCCTGGCCGCCGTCGTCGAGCGGGCGCTCGACACTTTCGAGGCCGAGGTTTCGGATCTGCCGAGGCTCGATTACGCCACGCTGACGCTGGGCGTGGCGCTGGGCTATCTCGATTTTCGTTTCGCCGAGCGCGACTGGCGGCCCGGCCGTCCGGCGCTTGAAGCCTGGAACGTGGAATTTTCCCGGCGCCCCTCGCTGGCCCGGACGGTGCCCCAGGATCCGGCCAAAGTTTCGGGCTGAGGCAAATCCCCTACCAGTCGTTGCGCAACTGGCGCAATTTCAGGAACACCTCGCGCGGCGAGGGCTCGGCCGGCAGATCGGAAAAGGTCTCACAGAGCTTGGCGATCAGGCTCGGGCTGTCGAGCCGCATGAAGGTGTTCAAGTCCTTCTCCTGGCCCAGCGTGGTGACGATGGGGGCCTGCATGTCCTGGGCCTCGGCTTCGGCCAGCAGGGCCCGGGCGGCGGCGTTGTCGGGCTCGCGGTCGAGGGTGAAGGCGAGGTTGTTGGCCAGGTAATCGTGGCCCGGATAGATGCGCGTCTGGTCGGAGAGGCGCGAAATCTGTTCGGCGAAGGTCTGGTACAAGAGCGCCGGATCGCCGCTGCCGCAGTTGCCGGCGCCGGCGTTGAAGACGGTGTCGCCGGAGATCAGGGCCGGGGTCTCGCCGTGGCCCAGGAGACAGATGTGGCAGTGCGTATGGCCCGGCGTATCCAGCACCTCGAGCTCGACGCTGCCCACCCGGACCACGTCACCGGCCGCCAGGCCCTGGTCGATGCCGGGGATCTTGTCCTTGGCCCCGTGATGCGCCAGCAGCTTGGCGCCGCTGGCCTCGATGGTGGCCTGGTTGCCGGCGATGTGGTCGCCGTGCTCGTGGGTATTGAGCACCTGGGTGATCTCCCAGCCCCGCTCCTTGGCCCGGGCCAGGCATTTCTCGTGATCCAGCGGATCGACGGCCAGGGCCTGGCCCGTGTCGGCACAGGCGATCAGGTAATTGAAGTTGCGGTAGGGGTTGTCGGTCCAGATTTGCTCGATGATCACGATTGCCTCCGTCGCTACAGGCTCGGCCTGACTCTAGTGCGATTCATGATTGCTGAACAACAGGGAGCGCGCCGCCAGCACGGCACCGCCGGTGATCAGCAGGCAGGCGGCGCCGACCTGCCAGGTGGCGGGCGCCAGACCCGCCGCCACCAGCAGCAGCGTCGACAGCAGCGGCGCCAGGTAGGAAACGGCCCCGAGAACGCGGATGTCGCCGTGCTTGACGCCATGGTCCCAAAAGAAGAATGCCGTGCCCACCGGCCCCAGGGCGAGCCCCAGCACGGCCAACCACTCGGTCCCCTGGGGCCACAGCGGCGGCTCGAGCGCCAGATGGCAAAGTGCCGCCAGCACCGCCGTGAGGCCGCAAAAGCCGCCCACCGCCTCGCTCGAGACATGGGCGAAGCGGCGCGAGAGCAAGGAGTACGACGACCAGATCAGGGCGCCGACCAGCGCAGCGCCGTAGCCCAGGGCATAACGGCCCTGAAAATCGAGTCCGCCGCGGCCCACCAGCACCAGCGTGCCGACCAGGCCCAGCAGCACACCGGCCAGGTGCCACCAGCGCAACCGCTCGCCCGGCAGGAGCGCCGAGAAGACCACGATCAAAAGCGGCCAGAGGTAGGCGATCAGGCTGGCCTCGACCGGAGGCGCGTTCTTGAGGGCGAGGAAATAGAAGAAGTGGTAGCCAAACAGGCCGCCCACGCCCAGCAGCCAGACCCGGGGCGGGTAGTCGAGATGGGCGAGCACGCCATCACCGCCGGCCAGCCAGCGCCCGCAGGCAACGATGAAGGCCAACCCGAATGCCAGCGCCATCAGCAGGAAGGGCGGCACTTGGCCGGTCTGGGCCGTCAGCAGCGCCAGCGTCGCCCACATCAGCACCGCCGCGCCGCCAATCGCGGTGGCCCGGCGGCGCGGTGCCTCAGGCGCCACGGTAGACGTCGTCGACCTCGACCTGATAGCCCTCGACCAGCCGGTTGGTCTCGTTGAACATGCCGACCACGGCCAGCAGCTCGCCCAGGGTTTCGTCGTCCATGCCCTGTTTGCGGGCCGCGGCGGTGTGCGACCAGAGGCAATATTCGCAGCCGTTGGTGGCCGATACGGCGATGGCGATCATTTCCTTGGTCAGGGGATCGAGGCGGCCGGGTTCCATCACTTCCTTGAGGCTCCGCCAGGTGCGGGCCAGCGTCGGCGGATGGCTGGCGATGGTCTTCCAGAAATTGGGCACGAAATCGATGCCGCGGCTCGACTTGATGTCGTCGTAGATCTCGCGCACCAGGCCGGTAGCGTCGGCGTCTTCGATCATCGGCACCGTAGGCATAAAGAATTCCCCCTGTGTTGGAAAGCAAAAAAGGCCCGCGAGCGGGTCGCGAGCGGGCTCAGTACATATGTTGCCCGCCGTTGATGCTCAGCGTCGAGCCGGTAATGAAGTCGGCCTCGTCGGAAGCCAGGAAAAGCACGCCCCGGGCGATGTCCTCGGCCCGGCCCAGGCGGCCGACGGGGATGCCGGCGATGATCTTCTCCAGCACCTGTGGCGGCACCGCCCGCACCATATCGGTGTCGACGTAGCCCGGCGCGATGGCGTTGACGGTGATGCCCTTGGCCGCGCCCTCCTGGGCCAGGGCCTTGGTGAAGCCGTGGATGCCGGACTTGGCGGCGGCGTAGTTGACCTGGCCGTACTGGCCGGCCTGGCCGTTGATCGAGCCGATGTTGATGATGCGCCCGAAGCTGCGCTGGCGCATGGCCTCTATGACCAGCCGCGCCAGGTTGAAGCACGAGGTCAGGTTGGTATGCACCACCGCCTCCCAGTCCTCGTAATCCATCCTGTGGATGGTGCCGTCACGGGTGATGCCGGCGTTGTTGACCAGCACCTCTATGGGCCCCAATTCCTCGGTCACCCGTTCGATGCCCTCGCGGCAGGCGCCAAAATCAGAGACGTCCCAGCGAAAGACCTTGATGCCGGTTTCCTTGGCGAAGCTCTCGGCCGCCTCGACGTTGCCGTGGTAGACCGCCGCCACTTTGTAACCGGCTTCGCTCAACATGTGCGAGATGGCGCTGCCAATGCCGCGCGTCCCGCCGGTAACCAATGCTACACGTGCCATTTTTTTGTTCCTCCCCTTGAAAAATTCAGTCGCGTTCGACGCAGAGCGCGATGCCCATGCCGCCGCCGATGCACAGCGTGGCCAGGCCCTTCTTGGCTTCGCGGCGCTGCATCTCATAGAGCAGCGTCACCAGCACCCGGGCGCCCGAGGCGCCGATGGGATGGCCGATGGCGATGGCGCCGCCGTTGACGTTGACCATGTCTGGATTCCAGCCCAGGTCCTTGTTGACGGCGCAGGCCTGGGCCGCGAAGGCCTCGTTGGCCTCCACCAGGTCGAGATCGTCGATCGACCAGCCGGCCCGTTCCAGGGCCCGGCGGCTGGCCGGGATGGGGCCGGTGCCCATGACCGCGGGATCGACCCCGGCCTGGGCCCACGAAGCAATGCGGGCCAGCGGCTGCGAGCCCCGGCGCCGGGCCTCGGCGGCGCTCATCAGCAGCAGCGCGGCGGCACCGTCGTTGATGCCCGAGGCATTGCCCGCCGTCACCGTGCCCTCCTTGTCGAAGGCCGGGCGCAGCCCGCTGAGGCTGTCGATGGTGACGCCGTGGCGGATGTATTCGTCGGCCTCGACCACGGTTTCGGCCTTGCGGGTCTTGATCGTGACGGGTGCGATTTCGGCCTCGAAACGGCCCGCCTTCTGGGCCGCTTCGGCTTTCTGTTGCGAGGCCACGGCGAAGGCGTCCTGTTCTTCGCGGCTGAGCTGGAACCGGCGCGCCACGTTCTCCGCCGTGTTGCCCATGTGGTAGCCGTTGAAGGCGTCCCAAAGGCCATCCTTGATCATGATGTCGACCATCTCGGCCGGGCCCATCTTGGTACCATTGCGCAGGTGCAGGCAGTGCGGCGCCTGGGTCATGCTTTCCTGGCCGCCGGCCAGCACGATCTCGCCCTCACCCTCGCGAATCGCCTGGGCCCCGAGGGCCACGGCGCGCAGGCCCGAGCCGCAGACCATATTGATGCCCCAGGCCGGTGTTTCGACCGGCAGCCCGGCGGCCATGGCGGCCTGGCGGGCCGGGTTCTGGCCGGCCCCGGCGGCCAGCACCTGACCGAGAATAACCTCCGTCACCGCCTCGGGTTCGACGCCGCCGCGTTCCAGCGCCGCCTCGAGGGCGACGCGTCCGAGTTCGTGGGCCGGCTGGCTGCCCAGCGAGCCGTTGAACGATCCCACCGGCGTGCGGGCGGCGCTGGCAATAAAGACATCGGTCATGGGGTTCTCCTTCCGGGGTGCTTTGTTGCGTCGCAACATAATTATTGCGCTGCACAAATCAAGTGTTTTTTGACTCCCCCGGCGACATTTGGCGGTGCAGCCAGGCGGCCAGCGGCTGCCACAGGCCGCGCTCGGCGCTCGAGCCCACCACCATGCCGATGTGGCCCGACGGTGGCGTCATGGTCTCGCTGCCGGGGATCAGGGTGACCAGGGCACGGGCCGATTCAGGCGGCACGATGCGGTCGCTGGCCGGCACCACGACCAGGCTGGGAAGTTCGAGCCGGCCGGCATCGACGAACTCGCCGGCCAGCCGCCAGAGGCCGCGGCCGGGCGTGTTCTGGCCGTACCATTCGACCAGGCACTGGCGCGCCACGCGGGCGGCCAGGGGCACGCCGTCGTTGAGCCAATCCTCCAGGGCGACGAATTCCTCAGCCCGCCGGCCGGCCTTGGGCCCCATGGCGGCGAGGCGGGCGAAGGCGCAGAACTTCTTTAGTGCCAACGTCGGGTCGAGGCTGGCGAAAAAGACCTGCAAGAGGTCGACGGGCAATTCGCCGAAGGCCTCGAGAATGGCGTCGATGGTGGCGGCGGAGCTGGCGAACAGGCGGGCCTGGGCGGCCTGGCTGGCGTGGAAATCCCAGGGCGTGGCCAACAGCGCCAGGGCGGCGAGTTGGTGCTGGCGCCTGAGCGCCAGCGCCAGCGCCAGGTTGCCGCCCATGCAATAGCCCACCACGGCGGTCGGGCCGCCGCCGGCCAGGGCCGCATCGAGAGCGGCCTCGAGGCGGCCGGCGACGTAGTCGTCGAGATCGAAGCGGCGCTCCGCCGCGCCCGGTGCGCCCCAGTCGACCAGCAGCGGCCGCAGCCCCTGGCCGGCCAGCCAGCGCAACAGGCTGCGCCCGGGCAAGAGGTCGAGTACGTAGCCGCGGTTGACCAGCGAGGGCACGAAGAGCGCCGTCGGCGCCCCTGGCTCGAGCTCGGCGCCACAGGTGCCATAGTCCAAAACCCGCGTCGTGCCCTCCTGCCAGAGCACTGGCGGCTCAGGCAGCCGGCGCCGATAGGGATGGCCGCGGTAGGCCTCGATGCCCGTCATCATGGCGCCCAGGCGGCTGATGATCTCGTGGCCCACGGCGGCCTGAAAATCGGCTGGCGCGATGTCTTGGAGAGCCTCCGCCAGTTCAGCTCCCTTGGCGCTTTGCTCCCCGCTCCAGGGCGGCCAGGCGCTGGGCACAGTCGGCAAGACGGCGAGCGAACTCAGCAAGCTGGTCGTCGCCGAGGCCAGGTGAAAAGCCAGCGGCCGTGGCCCCTGGCGGGGCTGGGGGGTCTCCGTCGCTGCCGTTGTTGGCATGGTCCCCGGCCTGGTCCTCAGCTTTGCCGCCCGCGAACAATCCGGCCAGCCCAGCGTCGGAGGCACTGGCCGCAACCTGTTCCTGCCAGAGGTCGAGGAAGGTTCGTGCCAACCTCTCGATGTCCGGCTCGTCCACCATGGTCGCAGTATAGCGGAGGCGGCCCTATGGTTGAACCCGTGCCCGCCTCTCAACATGGGTAACAGTTTTTCGTCATGACATAGGTTACAGTTTATTGGAGTTAGCGGTCAGTTTCGTCCGTCTGGTTTGCTTGATGGGCATGATGCGGTGCATTTTATTCTCTCCCTTGATGGTGC
>JASLXG010000061.1 GCA_030740435.1 Alphaproteobacteria bacterium
CAGAAGACTCTTGATTCGGTTGACATGCGCCGTGCGTTCCTTGACCAGCCGCTCGCGCTCGCGCATCAACCGCCGGGCGTCCTCCTGGGCCGGGCTCGGCACCCGCACCACGCGTACCACCCGAGGCTCGCCGCGCAGATAGGCCATCAGCGTCCGGATCATGCTCTCGTTGTCGATGCGGTCCGTCTTGACCCGACGGCCGCGGCGCTCGACGGCAATGCTGGCCGGGTCGAAGACATGGTTCTTAACCCCCGCCGCAACCAGCACCCGGTGCAGCCAGAAGCCGTCGTAGCCGGCTTCGTAGCAGCTCACCACCTCGGGCTTCACGCCAAGGGCTCGCGTTACCCGCGCTCGTGCCTGTTCGATCAGCGCCAGCAGCTTGTCGCAGTCAAGCGAAGCGGTCATTTCAGTTTGTTATCGACCTGCTTTAAGGGGCACCTTTGTGTTGTTTCAAGTGTCCACGGGTTTGCGGGCAAAACAGCAGTATGAGACGCCAAAAGGAAGGCAGACGTTGTGGCGGATCAGGAACAACTCTACGTTGCGGTGAAGACTCGTTGCGGTGATATCGGCCCTGATATTGAAGGACCGGTCTCCTGGGCGCAGCGCAGACTCGCCCGAGACCATAATGACATTCACCCCGGTCCTAACATCAATGCTTTCACCGACGTCAATTACAGACCCGACCTCTGTCATCTTTCAGACGCTGGCATAGAGAGAGTTTCGGACATCTGGGCCAAGATGCTCGTTGGCAACGATGCCATCCAATCCAACCCAGCCAGCCAACGATGAAGGTGGGGAAGGCGTTGGCTGATTTCTGCCATGGCTCAACCGCGTCGTTTCGGCCTCGCTGCCGGCATGCTCGCTCTATCCTCGGCAGCAGACTCCGACCGAATGAAAGCCGCCGGCACAGGAAAGCCACACGTCACGACGCGGGGCCAAAAGCCGGCGCGGAGAGGTGAGCACGGCGAACGTTGTGATGTGCCGCCCGGAATGGCGCCTTGCTGGGGCCCCCGACGGCGAAAGTGGTATGCCCCCCGCCTCAGCTCTCGAAATAGGCCGCGATGCGGGCGAAATAGGGGCCGGGGTTCGAGGCATCGACGGCAGCGTCGCCGTCGACGCGGCCGTCGGCGGCGCCCAGCAGGCCGGGGTCCGAGCCCAGCACCGCCGCCAGGTGGCGCTCGCCTTCCTGGGCATTGCGGCCGCGGCCAAAGAGCCGTGCCACCTCGAGCAGGATGGGCTGGCGCAATGGCAGCGAGAATTCGACCCGGTGGTGGCGCGAGATGGCCTTGCCCATCTCGAAGAGGTAGCCGATGTAGTAGCGGCTGTAGATCTCCACACCGCCCCTCAGTTTGTTCCCATCGAGGTTCTGGCGCAGGATCTCGATGGTGCGTTCGATCTTCCAGGCGGCATCATCGCTGGCCTGGCGGCGCTGACGAGGCGTGATCAGGCTGCCGGGCCGGACGCCGGCCCGGCTGACGCTGCGCAAGGCGATCACGGCGAAGCCGATGAGCAAGGCAAAGAAGAGAAATCCGCCGAACTCGTCCATGGTGTCCTCGGCGCTCAGCGCCGAGCGCCTTGGCGCCCTGCGCCCAGCCGCACCGGCCGGCGCTGGCGGCCCCAGCTGCCGGCCGGGCCGTCGAAGCGCCCGGCGCAAGCTGTGCCGCAGTTCAGGCAATTCCCCTGATCGTCGAGCCGCCAGGCGCCGAGCTGGTACCAGTCGCGGCCGATCAGCAGCTCGCCGCAGGCGTGGCAATAGCTGCTGGCGGCGCGCTGGTCGTGGACGTTGCCGACGAAGACGTGATGGAGGCCGTTCGCGAGCGCGATCTGGCGGGCCCGCAGCAGACTTTCGTGGGGCGTCCGTGGCAACTCGGTCATGCGATAGTCGGGGTGGAAGGCACTGAAATGGAGCGGCACGTCCGGTCCCAGGTGCTCGGCCAACCAGGCGCTCATGGCATCGATCTCGGCCGGACTGTCGTTCGCGCCCGGAATCAACAAAGTCGTGATCTCGAACCAGACCTCGGTCTCGCGCTTGAGATAGGCCAGGGTCTCGAGAATGGGCGCCAGCGCGCCGGAACAAAGCCGGCGGTAGAAATCCTCGCTGAAGGCCTTGAGATCGACGTTGGCGGCGTCCATGTGGGCGAAGAATTCGGCCCTGGGCTCAGCGCAGATGTAGCCCGCCGTCACCGCCACCGTCTTGACCCCCACGGCATGGCAGGCCCGGGCCACGTCGACGGCGTATTCGAGGAAGATGATGGGATCGTTGTAGGTAAAGGCCACCGACTTGCAGCCCAGCTCCAGCGCCGCCCGGGCCAGCAGCTCGGGCCCCGCCGCATCGGCCAGGGTGTCCATCTGGCGCGACTTGCTCATGTCCCAGTTCTGGCAGAACTTGCAGGTCAGATTGCAGCCGGCGGTGCCGAACGAGAGGATCGGCGTGCCGGGATAGAAATGATTGAGCGGCTTCTTCTCGATGGGATCGACGCAAAAGCCCGACGAGCGGCCGTAAGTGGTCAGCACCATCTCGCCGTCCCGGTTGCCGCGCACGAAGCAAAGCCCGCGCTGGCCCGGGCGGATGGCGCAGTAGCGTGGGCAGAGCTCGCATCTGATCCGGCCGTCTTCGAGGCGGCTCCAGTAGCGCCCCGGGGCGCCTTCGAGGATCTCGCCGGCAGTGTCCGTCATGAGATATTTGCCACCCTGCTTGCCCACACCGTCGGCCATCCCTAGACTTTCAACATTCCATACTACTTGATATGGGACGGATTGGAGCTTTGTTGAGCGCGCCGGGGAGCCTGCCATGAGTTCCAGCGACAGAACCGCCACAATTCGGCAGCCAGCCGTTTCGGGCCAGTTCTACCCGGCCAGCGCGGCCGCGCTGGCCGGCGCCGTCGAGGGCTACCTGGGCGCCGCCCGGGCGGCCCGCGCCGAGGCGCCCGACGGTTCCTGGCCCAAGGCGGTGATCGCGCCCCACGCCGGGTTCGTCTATTCCGGCCCCATTGCCGCTAGCGCTTACGACCGCCTGCTGCCGGCGCGGGGCTCGGTCGAGCGCGTGGTGCTGCTGGGCCCCTCGCACCGGGTCGGCTTTCGCGGCCTGGCGGCGCCCAGTGTGGCGGCTTTCGAGACGCCGCTGGGCAACGTCGCCATCGACCGCGACGCCATCGCCGCCATCGCGGCGCTGCCCCAAGTCCACGAAATCGACCAGGCCCACGCCCAGGAACACAGCCTGGAAGTGCAACTGCCCTTCCTGCAGAAGGTGCTGGGCGATTTCAAGCTGGTGCCGCTGGTGGTCGGCGAAGCCGGGCCCGGCGAGGTGGCCGGGGTGCTGGAGGCGCTGTGGGGCGGGCCCGAGACGCTGATCGTGGTGAGCACGGATCTCAGCCACTACCTCGATTATGAGAGCGCCCAACGCCTCGACAAAGCGACCGCCGAGGCCATCGAGCGCCTCGACGTCGACGGCATTGCCGAGGAAGGCGCCTGCGGCCGCCGCCCCGTTCGCGGCCTCTTGGCCCTGGCCCGCGCCAAGGGCCTGGTCTGCCGCGCCATCGACGTGCGTAATTCCGGCGACACGGCGGGCTCGCGCGACCGCGTCGTGGGTTATGGTTCTTTCGTCCTGGAAGAACGCCAGGCGGCGGCGCTGGACGAAGAAAAACAGCGGGCGCTGGGCGCCATCGCCCGGGCCGCCATCCGCCAGGGGCTGGAACAGGGCAAGCAGGCCAACCTCGCGCTCGACGGCGTGGCGCCCGATCTCATGCGGCCCGGCGCCGCCTTCGTCACGCTCAAGCACGAGGGCCGCCTCAGGGGCTGCATCGGCTCGCTGGCGGCGCACCAGGCGCTGGCCTTGGACGTGGCCAAGAACGCCCACGCCTCGGCCTTCAAAGACCGCCGCTTCAATCCCTTGACGGCAGCCGAATTCGCCGGGATCGAGATCGCCATCTCGATCCTCAGCCCGCCCCAGGAGATGAGCTTTTCTTCCGAAGCCGACCTTGTCGCCCAGATCCGGCCCGGCCTCGACGGCATGATCCTGGCCGACCAGGGCAAACGCGGCACCTTCCTGCCCACCGTCTGGGAGAGCTATCCGGAAGCCGCCACGTTCTTCCAGCACCTCAAGCGGAAAGCCGGCCTCAAGCCCGACCACTGGTCCGACACCGTCAAGGTCTGGCGCTACACGACCGAATCCTTCGAGGTGGCGGACGAGAGTTAGGTTTCCGCCACTCCATTTCTCAGCCTGCGGAGGTGGCGGCGGCCTGAAGACTAACCGCAGAGACACAGAGGCACAGAGATTCTCCGGGAGAACAACCGGAATCCATCTCTGTGCCTCTGTGCCTTCTGTAATCGGTTGGTTGATGTCAAGCTCCGAACGCCCTTTGTTTCCGTCTCCGCGGTGATGCCTGCAGGGGCTCCGTTCTTCTGTCCGCAGTCGGCGCCCAGGCTTCCTTCCGGAAGCCCTTCTTGTGGGGCCGCTGCATGATGGTGCCAGAAAGAGGCGCGCCAATCTCTGTGACGCAGTCGGTACGGAACCGCTGGCATGGCACTAAACGGCGTCGCCTCCACCTTGCGTCCCCTGCGGGACATCTTCC
>JASLXG010000062.1 GCA_030740435.1 Alphaproteobacteria bacterium
ACCAGCCCAAAAGCTACAATAATTGCCCGCATTGACAATTTCATCCGTCCCTCCTGGAAGCCGCTGATCCGGCACCAAGCCGCTCAAACGGATAGCCCAGGATACGTTTTTCGACCACCGCTAGGCAACTCCGGCGCGCAGACTTGCTTCGGGGGTAGCTGGGGCTCCTCTTCCAGGCGGTGCCGGCGTGAGAGGGGAAGTCCGGGGCACCCCGATGGACGATGCGCCAAACGAAAGAAGGGCCGCCATTGCGGCGGCCCGTTCTCTCAGTTAGGGAGCGGATCACCCCGCCACCCCATTACGAAGTAGCCGTCCGTGTTGGGCTCGAGACCGGCCGCCATCCAGCGATGGGGATCGCCGTGGTCGGCGTTAAACAAGTTCACCAGCCTCGGGCTATTAGCCAGCAACCCAATCCCCTGTTCCCACGTTTCCGGGGCGTAGGGTCGTGTCTCTACGCGGTGAAACCACTCCAAGCTGGGCAGGCCATACGGCGTAGGGGCCAAGTCGGGTAGTTCGATCACCCGATCCGTTCCGGTGCCCGCACCCCGGCTATGTTCGTGCGCATCCATCGTTCTCTCCTTCCGTTTGAACTGACGCTGACCCGTCGCCCCGCCAAGACAAACGGGTGCCGTTGGCTGGGCGCAGAGCTTTGCCCGATCGGGTCGGAGAGCTAGTCGGGATCGATGGCGGTGGGGTTGGACATGATCATCTCCAGCAGTGGGCGCACGGGGGCCGCAGGGTGCCCTCGGCTACCTCAACGGTGACACCGTCATAGCCTTCCTGCAGCGCACCCTGGATGTGCTCGAGGATCGCGGCTTGCTGCGCCTCGTCGCCATCCTCGGCCAGGGCCTTGGCGACCAGGGCCAGCGCGCGCGCCATCCCTTCCAATATCTCGGGCGGCTCGTGCTCTTTCCCTATAGCGGCGACGGCGAGCGCCGTACTTGCGAGCGTCGTTTGCCAGTCGTTGGAGTTCTTCATGGTGCCGCCCGCCTTGGTGATGGTGGGGGCATCATAGAGCAGGGCCGAATAACCTGCGGCCAAACGGCCGATGCCGTCAGGGCGCCTAGGAGCGCCGACACGGCCTCAACGGCACTCGCCCACCTGCAGCGCCACGATGCTGCTCAGCGGGCGACCACGGCGCTCCCATGGGGCATGAAATGCGTCTCAGTGGTGACTTGGTGGTGACTTGAAAGAACAACGGGCCAGCCCGGTTTGGGCTAACCCGTTGTTTTGATTGGCTCCCCGGGCAAGACTCGAACTTGCGACAAAGCGGTTAACAGCCGCTTGCTCTACCAACTGAGCTACCGGGGATCAGAGGCGGACTGGCGCCGCCCAGGAACCCGAAATGCCTTGGTCGGGCGCTTATATCAGGCCCCATGGGACGACGCCAGACAAACTCGGCCGGCTCTAACCCGAGACCTGCAAAAGCACCACGCCCGCAGCCACGGCGGCGGCGGCGGCCAGGCGGCCCGGGCCGAAGGGCTCGCCCAGCAGGCGCGTGCCGATGAGGGCGGCGATGACGACGCTGGTCTCGCGTAGCGTCGAGACGTAGGTCATGGGCGTCATGCTCATGGCCCAGATCACCAGGCCGTAGGCCGTGAAGGCCAGCACCCCGGCGGCCAGGCCGGGCTTCCAGGTGCGGCCCAGCGCCGGGGCCAGGCCGCCCTGGCGGCGCCACAGCGCCAGGGCGATCAGCGGCAAGCCGTTGAGCAGGAAAAGCCAGACGATGTAATCAAGCGGCTCTGCCGCGGCCCGGGCGCCGAGTCCGTCGGCAATGGTGTAGCTGCCGATGAAGAAGCCGGTGGCCAGGGCGTAGCCGACGGCCCGGCGGTCATGCCCGCCGCCGCCGCGGGCCAGGCTGAAGATGGCCAACGAGATCAGCGACACCGCCGCCAGACCCAGCGCGCTCAAGCTCTCGCCGGCGAAAAGATAAGAAAATCCGGCCACCCACAGCGGTGCCGCACCACGGGCCAGGGGATAGACGTGGCTGAGGTCGCCGTACTTGTAAGACAACACCAGCGTCGTGAAATAACCGGTGTGGAGGGCCACCGAGAGCACGATGAAGAACCAGGCGCCGGCCGGCGGCAGACTGGCGAAGGGCAGCAGCACCAGGCCGCAAAGCGCCGAGCCGGCGCCCATCAGCGCCGCCGTCAACAGTTGGTCGCTGCCTGTCTTGACCAGGCTGTTCCAGGTGGCATGCAGAGCCGCCGCCAACAAGACCAAGGCCAGTACCAGAGGATCCACGCTTTGCTCCTGTCGGGGCGCGGGCGCCCGGGGGCGCCGGGGGCGTCGGGGGCGCCGCCGTTTGCGCCGGCCCGCCAGGCGCGCCATGCTGGCAACCATGGCGCAACCGGCCGCACCCGACCAGCACAACAGCCCAATCGCCCGCGCTTTCCGGCGCCTGCGCGATCACCCCTCGCGCAAGCTGCGCCTCGCGGCCGGCCTGGCCCTGGTCATCGGCGGCATCCTCGGCATCCTGCCGGTGCTGGGCTTTTGGATGCTGCCGTTGGGCTTGTTGCTGCTCTCGGTCGACGTGCCCTGGGTGCGCCGCGCCCGGCGGCGGCTGGCGGTGTGGTGGGGCCGCAAAACGGGGCGACCGGCGTGATGGGCGGGCGTGAAAATGGAGGCCAGGACCGGAATCGAACCGGTGTACACGGCTTTGCAGGCCGCTGCGTAACCACTCCGCCACCTGGCCGGGGGACCGCCGTCGCCACGCTGCCACCCGGCGCTGTATAGGCCGCCGTCCGGGTAGGGTCAAGCAGAGCCCCCGAGCACATGTTGTCAAGCCGGCGAGGTCCGACTATAAACCGGCGAAGGCCTGCCCTCGGGGAAATACCCATGTCGGATTATGCCGCCGCCCGACTGCATATGGTGCAGTCCCAGATTCTGCCCAACAACGCCAGCGACCCGCGCGTCGCCGAGGCTTTGCAGCGCGTGCCGCGCGAGCTCTTCGTGCCGGCCCGCCTGAACACCGTGGCCTACCTCGACGAGGACATCGAAGTGGCGCCCGGGCGCTATTTGATGGAGCCTCTGGTCTACGCCAGGCTGTTGCAGGCGGCGGCGGTGGAGACCGCCGACGTGGTGCTCGACGTGGGCTGCACCAGCGGCTATTCGGCAGCCGTGCTGGCCGACCTGGCGGCTTCGGTGGTGGCGCTGGAAAGCGATGCCGAACTGGCCGCCCGGGCCAGCCAGACCTTGGCCGACCTGGGCGCCGACAACGCCGTCGTTGTCGAGGGCGATTTGGCGGCCGGTATCGCCGACCAGGGACCTTACGACGTCATCATCCTCAACGGTGCCGTCACCGCTGTCCCCGAGGCCCTGACCGGGCAACTGGCCGAGGGCGGCCGGCTGGCCGCGGTGGTCGAGGTAAACGGCGTCGGCAGGATCCGCCTGCTGAGGCGCCAAAACGGCAACGTCAGCGGCCACGATATCTGCGACGCCCAGGTCCCGGCCCTGCCCGGCTTCGCGCCCAAGGCTGGGTTTTCCTTCTAAACGGCCGCCGGACCGATTGCCCCGACGGCACTTGTCGCCGGCTGGAAGAACTTCCCGATGACGGGTGCGTGGTTGTAATCTGCCACCACGGCCTGCGTGGCGCCCAGGTCGTGGCCTGGCTGCGGACTAGCCAACGCGGTCGATCCGTCAGGTGGTATCGACGCCTGGGTGAAAGAGATGGATCCGAGTTTGCCGAGCTATTGAGGTCGGCGCCTCGGAAGTGCGTAGATAAATATCGGAATTTCTCGCCCCATAAGCGCAAAATTGCCTATTGCCCTGGTTTCGATCATTGATATTGTAAAGTTGGTAGCGCTGCCGTACTATATCTAGTATGTAAGGCCTAATAAGCGGCCAGTGGTGTGATGCAATGATAGTGACCCGGACCAGGGCGGCGAAGCGGGAAGGCGGCGTTGTGGCCGCTCTCCGGCCCATCCGGAGAGGGGCTGGTCGATTGCCGCCCGCTGGCGGGGCAACATGAGTTTGGGGGAGGCTGGATGAAGGGGGCAGCTTTGGGGATTGCGGTTGCGGTCCTGGCCCTGGTTCTGTCAGGCGTCACGGCAGGGGCCGAGACACTGACTGAAGCCTTGGTCGCGACCTACGCCCAAAATCCCAATTTGCGGGCCAAGCGGGCCGAGCTTCGCTCGATCGACGAGAGCTTGCCGCAAGCCTTGGCGGGCTGGCGCCCGACGGCCTCGCTGTCGGCCAGCGGCGGCAAGCAGAGCCTCGACCCCAGCACCGGCAAAAACCGGCCACTGACTCCCATGTCAACCCAGCTTACGGTGGTGCAGCCGCTCTACCGGGGGGGGCGCACGGTCAGCGGCACGCTGCAGGCCGATGCCCGGGTGCGAGCCGCCCGGGCCGATCTCAAGGCCACCGAACAAAATGTCCTGGCGGCTGCGGTGGGGGCCTACATGGACGTCTATCGCGATCAGGCAGTGCTCGAGCTCAATCGCAACAACGTGCAGGTTCTGGCGCGCCAGTTGGAGGCCACCAGGGACCGCTTCGAGGTCGGCGAGATCACCCGCACCGACGTCGCCCAGTCGGAAGCGCGGCTCTCGCGCGCCGTTGCCGAGAGGGTGCGCTCGGAGGGCAACCTGGCGGCTTCGCGGGCCGCTTTCACCCGGGTCGTGGGGCGCGAGGCGACGGCGCTGGAGCCGCCCGAGGTGCTGATCGGCCTGCCCCAAACCCGGATCGCCGCGGCGACCATGGCCGAGGACCAGAATCCGACCCTCCTGGCGGCCCGCCATGCCGAGGCGGCAGCGCGTCACGGCATCGCCAACAGCAAGGGCAGCCTGTGGCCCAGCGTGTCGCTGGTTGGCGACCTGTCGCGCAGCAAGGAAGCGAGCTTGCGCAGCGTGCGCAGCGAATCGGCCTTCCTGGGCATCGAAATCAACGTGCCGCTCTATCAAGCTGGGGCCGCCTATTCGAGCCTCCGCCAGCGCCGCCAGATAGCCAGCCAGCGCCGCCTGGAGATCGACGGGGCGCGGCGCCAGGTAATCCAGAATGCGACCCAGGCCTGGGAGGCGCTGAACACCGCCCATGCCCAGATCGAGGCTCGCAGCAAGGAAGTTCAGGCGGCGGAGATTGCCCTCGAGGGGGTCAAGCAGGAGGCCGAGGTCGGCGCCCGCACCACCTTGGATGTGCTCGACGCCGAGCAGGAACTGTTGGATGCCCGGGTCGGTCTGGTGGTGGCCGAACGCAACGAGACCGTGACGTCCTTCGATCTGCTCAGCGCCATCGGCGGACTGACCGCCAGGAAACTTGCTTTGCCGGTCGAAACCTACGATCCAGAATTGCATTACCGCACGGTTCGCGATCTCTGGTGGAGCCGCACCGGTGACGAGTGAGCAGGAGCAATGAGAAACAGCTACCCCGCGCAGCGACCTCCTGTACACTTGCCAGCCGGATGTTCTGGCAATTCGCCCGTCCCTGCCCTAGATTTGCGGCGGGCCGGGTATGACAATATGGGTTAGGCCGTGAGCGATCCGACTGCCCAACAAGAACCGACGATGGAGGAAATTCTCGCCTCCATCCGGCGCATTATTTCCGAGGACGGCGAGCCGGAGGACGAAGGCGAAGAGGAAGTCGCCGAAGCCGCACCGGAGCCCGAACCGGAGCCGGAGCCCGAGCCGGAGCCCGAGCCGGAGCCCGAACCGGAGCCCGAACCGGAGCCCGAGCCGGAGCCCGAACCCGAGCCGGAAATCGATATCGACGCCATGTTCGATTCCGAGCCGGAACCGGAACCCGAGGTTGTGTTCGATGAGGTCCCCGAGCCGGAACCGGAGCCCGAGCCCGAGCCCGAGCCTGCCCCAGCGCCTGCGCCCGCGCCCGCCCCTATGGCCGCCCCCGACATCCTTGAGTTGACATCCTTGATGGAGGAACTGCCGCCGCCCCACGAGGAGCCGAGCCACATCATGTCGAACGAGACGGCGGCGGCGGCAGCCACTGCTTTCGTCAATTTCGCCGGTGCCCTATCCCAGGCCAAGGGCGTGCAATTGGGCGCCGCCCACCGCACCCTCGAGGAGTTGGTCAAGGAACTGCTCAGGCCGCTGCTCAAGGACTGGCTCGATCGCAACCTGCACGCCATCGTCGAGCGCACCGTGGAACGCGAGATCAACAAACTGGCTGGCCCCGCCGACGAAGAATAGGGGCGTTTCGGAATCAACGGGTTTGGCCACTGTTGCGGGGCGATTTGCCCCGTTCCCGACATTGCTATATTGAAGCTTTCGCGCCCCTGCCGGGGCGCCGAAGTGCGCGGCAACGGCAAGCGGGAAGACGGCGGCAATGCTGGAAAAAAACTACCGGCCCCAGGATGTGGAGGCCAAGCAATACGAGCGTTGGCAGCAAGGCGGCGCCTTCGCCTGCGGCCAGACCGAGGGTGATACCTTCACCATCGTCATCCCTCCGCCCAACGTCACCGGCAGCCTGCACATGGGCCACGCCCTCAACAACACGCTGCAGGACGTGCTTATCCGTTTCGAGCGCATGCGCCAGCGCGACACGCTGTGGCAGCCCGGTACCGATCACGCCGGTATCGCGACGCAGATGGTTGTCGAGCGTCAGCTCGATGGCGAAGGCCTCACGCGCCACGACCTGGGACGCGAGGCCTTCATCGACCGGGTCTGGCAGTGGAAGGAGGAATCGGGTGGCCTGATCAGCCGCCAACTGCAGCGCCTGGGAGCGTCCTGCGATTGGCGGCGCGAGCGCTTCACCATGGACGAAGGGCTGTCCGCCGCCGTGCTCAAAGTCTTCGTCGAACTCCACAAGCAGGGACTGATCTACAAGGACAAGCGGCTGGTCAACTGGGACCCAAAGCTGCACACGGCGATCTCCGACCTCGAGGTCGAGCAGCGCGAAGTCGAGGGCCGGCTGTGGCACCTCAAGTACCCCATCGAAGGTCAGGCCGGGCGCTTCATCGTGGTCGCCACGACCCGGCCCGAGACCATGCTGGGCGACACCGCGGTGGCCGTCCACCCCGACGACGAGCGTTACGCCGATCTCGTCGGCGGCCATGCCGTGCTGCCGCTGGTGGGCCGGCGCCTGCCCATCGTGGCCGATTTGCACGCCGATCCCGAGCAGGGCTCGGGAGCGGTCAAGATCACGCCGGCCCACGACTTCAACGACTTCGAGGTGGGCCGGCGCCACGATCTCGAACTGATCAACATCTTCGACCACAACGCCTGCCTGAACGACGCCGTGCCCGAAACCTACCGGGGCCTCGAACGCTACGCCGGGCGCAAAAAAGTGCTGGCCGACCTTGAGGCCGAGCGCCTGGTGGCCGAGGTCGAGGAACAGCTTCACGTGGTGCCCTACGGCGACCGCTCCGGCGTCGCCATCGAGCCCTGGCTGACCGACCAGTGGTACGTCGACGCCGCCACCCTGGCCCAGCCCGCCATCGCCGCCGTGGAGCAAGGCAAGACCCGCTTCGTGCCGGTGCAGTGGGAGAACACCTACTACGAATGGATGCGCAACATTCAGCCCTGGTGCATCTCACGCCAGCTTTGGTGGGGCCACCAGATCCCGGCCTGGTACGGACCCGACGGCGAGATCTTCGTCGCCCATAGCGAGACCGAGGCCCTGGCGGCGGCCGAGAAGCACTACGGCAAACCAATCGAGCTCAAGCGCGACGAGGATGTGCTGGACACCTGGTTCTCCTCGGCACTGTGGCCCTTTTCGACACTGGGCTGGCCCGAGGCGACGCCGGAGCTCGAGCGCTACTACCCCACCGACGTGCTGGTCACCGGCTTCGATATCATCTTTTTCTGGGTCGCCCGCATGATGATGATGGGCCTTCATTTCATGGGCGAGGTGCCCTTTCACACCGTCTATATCCATGCCCTGGTGCGCGACGAAAAGGGCCAGAAGATGTCGAAGAGCAAGGGCAACGTCATGGACCCCCTCGAGCTCATCGACCAGTACGGGGCCGATGCGCTGCGCTTTACGCTGATCGCCATGGCCGCCCAGGGCCGTGATATCAAGATGTCCACCGGCCGTCTGGAAGGCTATCGCAACTTCGCCACCAAGCTTTGGAACGCGGCCCGGTTTTGCCAGCTGAACGAGTGCCGGCCGCGGGCCGATTTCGATCCCGCCTCCCTGCAGCTCAGCGCCAACCGCTGGATCGTCGGCGAGATGGTGCGGCTGGGTGAACGCCTGGTCGAAGCCCTCAAGGCGCATCGCTACAACGAGGCCGCCAACGCCCTTTACCAGACCACCTGGGGCGTCTTTTGCGACTGGTACGTGGAATTCATCAAACCGGTGCTGCAAGGCGACGATGCGGCGGCGGAGGAGGAAACCAAGGCCACGGCGGCATGGGCGCTGGACCAGTTGCTGCATTTTTTGCACCCCATCATGCCCTTCATCACCGAGGAGATCCGCCAACAGCTGGGGGGGCCCGGCGCGGCGGCACTGATCACCGGCCAGTGGCCGCAATTGGCAGCCGATTTGGTGGATGCCGAGGCCGACGCCGAGATGGATTGGGCCATCCGTTTGATCGGCCAGGTGCGGGCCGTGCGTAGCGAAATGAACGTGCCTCCGGGAGCGAAAATCCCCCTGCTCGTCAACGGTGCCAGCAGCGCCAATCTGGCCCGCCTGGCCGCCCGCCAGCCGGAGATCCTGCATCTGGCGCGTCTCGAGAGGGCTGAAGCCGGCGATGGCACGGTGACGCCGGGCTCGGTCCAGATCGTGCTCGACGAGGCCATGTTGGTACTGCCGCTGGCCGGCGTCATCGACCTGGCCGCCGAGCGCAGCCGCTTGCTGCGCGAACTGGCCAAGGCGGAGGCCGAGATCGGCCGTTTCGACGGCAAGCTGGGCAACCAGAAATTCCTGGCCAAGGCTCCGGAACACGTGATCGAGACCCAGCGCGAGCGCCGCCGCGAGGCCGAGGACGCCCGGGCCAAGCTGGCCGCCGCCCTGGAACGCCTGCCGGCGGCCTGAACGAAAAAAGTCGCGAGCGACCCTACTTCAGCTTTATCGAATCCAGGGGGTCCTGGAGCGTCGGCGAGTCCATCAGCAGCCCGCCGCCGGTCACATGGTCGTACCACAGGAAGAGCCAAAGCACGACGGCAGCCAGGGCGATCAGGGCAAAGGTCCAGTAGAGCAACGAGATGCCGCCAAAGACGATGCTTCCGCCGTCGCCTTGACGGCGCTCGCCGTCGCGGCGCCCTTGGCGCTGACGCCGCTCGCCCAGGCGTTGTTCGACGATGTCGGGCCCGGCCGCCGGGCCGCCGGTATCGCGCCGGTCCAAATCGCCGCGCCGGGCCAGGTCGAGACGGCGCTGGTCGCCGCGCCGTTCCTTCCAGCGCACTCGGCCGAACCTTTTTTTTTCGCCTCGCTGCGCCATGTCCCCCGCCCCTCCCCCCTGCAAAGCGCGGGAGTCGCCGAACGATAGCAGCATGGCGGCGAAAAAAGCCAGGACGGCCGTCACTCCCGGGCATGTGTTGAAGCGAAGCCGCATCCGGGATAAATAACTCTAAACAAGCAAACGAATAATCAGTCTGGGAGGACTGGCTAGAATGCCCCCCTATCGTTCCAGCACGACCGTCGATGGCCGCAACATGGCTGGCGCCCGGGCGCTGTGGCGTGCCACCGGCATGACGGACGAGGATTTCGGCAAGCCCATCATCGCCGTCGCCAACTCGTTCACCCAGTTCGTGCCCGGCCATGTCCATCTGCAGCACCTGGGCCAGATGGTGGCCCGTGAGATCGAACAGGCCGGCGGCGTGGCCAAGGAATTCAACACCATCGCCATCGACGACGGCATCGCCATGGGCCACGACGGTATGCTCTACAGCCTGCCTTCGCGCGAATTGATCGCCGACAGCGTCGAATACATGGTCAATGCGCATTGCGCCGACGCGCTGATCTGCATCTCCAACTGCGACAAGATCACGCCGGGCATGCTGATGGCGGCGCTGCGTCTCGATATTCCCGCCATCTTCATCTCCGGCGGACCGATGGAGGCCGGCAAGCCCGACCCCGAGGGCGACGACAAGGTCGACCTGATCGGCGCCATGGTGGCAGCCGCCGATCCCCAGGCCACGGATGCCGAGGTGCTGTCCATCGAGCAGTCCGCCTGCCCCACCTGCGGCTCGTGCTCCGGCATGTTCACGGCCAACTCCATGAACTGCCTGACCGAGGCTTTGGGCCTGGCACTGCCCGGCAACGGCACCTTGCTGGCCACCCACGCCGACCGCCGCGAGCTCTTTCTCGAAGCGGCCCGGCGCATCGTCGATCTGACCCAGCGCTACTACCAGGACGATGACGATAGCGTGTTGCCCCGGCAGATCGCCGATCTCAGCGGCTTCGAGAACGCCATGGCCGTGGACATCGCCATGGGCGGCTCGACCAATACCGTGCTGCACCTGATGGCGGCGGCCCAGTCGGCCGAGCTTGATTTCACCATGGCCGACATCGACCGCCTGTCGCGCCGCGTGCCCAATCTCTGCAAGGTCTCGCCCAGCACCGCCCAGTTCCACGTCGAGGACGTGCATCGAGCCGGCGGCATCTTCGCCATCCTGGGCGAGCTCGATCGTGCCGGCCTGATCAACCGCCAGGCCACCACCGTCCATGCCGCCAGTATGGGCGAGGCCATCGACGCCTGGGATCTCTGCCGCAGCCCCACGGCTGAGGTCGAGGAGTTCTTTCGGGCCGCCCCGGGGCGGCAGTTTTCCCTCGAAGCCTTCGGCCAGGACAAGCGCTGGAAGGAACTCGACCTGGACCGCCAGGCGGGCTGCATCCGGGACATCGAGAACGCCTACTCCCAGGACGGCGGGCTGGCCGTGCTCTATGGCAACCTGGCCGAGGAAGGCTGCATCGTGAAGACCGCCGGCGTCGACGCCTCGGTGCTCACGTTCTCCGGCCCGGCCCGCGTCTTCGAAAGTCAGGATGCCGCCGTCTCGGGCATATTGGGAGGCCAGGTCGAAGCCGGCGACGTCGTCGTCATCCGCTACGAGGGGCCGCGCGGCGGGCCGGGCATGCAGGAGATGCTCTATCCCACCAGCTACCTCAAATCGGTCGGCCTGGGGGCCAAGTGCGCCCTGGTCACCGACGGCCGCTTCTCCGGCGGCACGGCCGGCCTCTCGATCGGCCACCTCTCGCCGGAAGCCGCCGAGGGCGGCAACATCGGTTTGCTCGAGAGCGGCGACACCATCGTCATCGACATACCCGAGCGCCGCATCGAGGCCGATCTGACCCCGGCCCAACTGGCGGCCCGGCGCCAGGCCATGGAGGAACGCGGGGCCCAGGCCTGGCTGCCCCATGGCCGTAACCGTGTGGTCAGTGCCGCCCTGCGCGCCTACGCCGCCCTCACCAGCAGCGCCGCCAAAGGCGCGGTGCGCGATCTTTCGCGGCTCGAAAACCTGCGATGAAGGAGCTGCGCCCCGGCACCCAACCCCGGGGTTTGGCGGCCTGGCTGCCTTCGCGCTCGGGCGGCTTGCGCCTCAGCATGCGGCCCAAGATCGCCTATGCCATTTCCAACGATGCCATCGCCATCGCCGAACGCCTCAAGGACCTGTTGGCCTTTCGCCGCCAGCCGGTCGCCGACGTCGGGCTTTGCGTCGAGGTGGTGAACCGGGGCGAGAAAGCGGTGACGATCACCGAGGTCGGCTTCACCGGCCGCTTCGAAAGCCCGCAGGTAGCGCTGCACGAACCGTTGTTGCACGACAACAAGCCCTGGCCGCGCCGCCTCGGACCCGGCGAAAAGGTGATTGCGCACGCTGGTTCGCGTCTCAAGGACCACCCCGTGCTCTCGACCCTGAAGCGCGCCTATGCCAAGACCGACGACGATCAAACCAGCTACGGCTCGTCCTCGGCACTTCGATACTATGTCAAGTCGGCCGGCCATGGCCCGAGATCGAAATAGATCTAACCCCCCAGCGTTTCGTTGTTGCCATCGACCGAAATAGCCTGCCCGGTGATGTTGCGGGCGGCGTCGGTGCACAGATAAACGATCATGGCCGCGACTTCCTGGGGCGTGATGAAGCTGCGCGTCGAGGTTTGGCGCAGGTAAACATCCCGCACCTCTGCCGCCGTCAGCCCCTTGGCCTCGGCCTCGAGCGCGATGACGCCATCCATGCGCGGCCCGGTCAGCGAGCCCGGGCAGACGGCGTTGACACGGATGAGCTCGGGCCCGAGTTCCATGGCCAAGGTCTTGCTTAAGCCCACCACCGCCCATTTCGAGGCGGCATAGGGACTGCGCAGGGGATAGCCCATCAGACCCGCCGTCGAAGCCACGTTGACGATGGCACCGCCGCCCGCGGCCCTGAGCAGCGGCACGGCGGCGCGAATGAAGAGGAACTGGCTCTCCAGGTTGACGGCCATGGTGCGGCGCCAGGCGGCCGCCTCGATGGCCTCGATGCCTGCCGTGGGACCGGAGATGCCGCCGTTGTTGACCAGCACGTCGAGACCGCCCAGGAGCTCCCCGGCGGCGGCGAAGACCTTGTCGACGTCACCTTCGTCGGCGATGTCGGCGGGCTGGACGACGATCGCCGGGTTGTCCGCCGCCAGCGAGGTCAGCGCCGCTTCGTCGATGTCGCAGACCAGCACCCGGGCTCCCAGTTCCGCGAAATTCTCGGCCACGGCCCTGCCCAGTCCGCCTGCGCCGGCGGTGACGATGACCCGCTTGCCGGCTAGGTCCGACACCGCTCAGTCCTCGATCTCACACCAGATCGGGGTGTGGTCCGAGGCCTTCTGCCAGCCCCGCGGGGTGCGGTCGATGTCGCAGCCGGCCAGGCGGTCGGCGGCCTGGGGCGCCAGCAGCAGGTGATCGATACGCAAGCCCTGGTCCTTGGCCCAGGCACCGCCCTGGTAGCCCCAATAGGTGTAGCCGACACGGTCGGGATGCACAGCCCGGTAGGCATCGGTCAGACCGAGATACATGAGTTCGCGAAAGCGCGCCCGCGATTCCGGACGGCACAGCGCGTCGTCGGCAAAGGCGGCCGGGTCATGGACGTCCCGATCCTCGGGGCAGAGATTGAAATCGCCGCCCAGCACGAAGCATTCCTCAAGTTCCAGGAGTGCCCGCACACGCGCCGTCAGGCGCTCCATCCAGGCCAGCTTGTAGGGGAATTTCTCGCTGTCGGTGGGGTTGCCGTTGGGTAGGTAGATCGAGGCCAGACGCAGCGCGCCGACGCTGGCTTCGATATAGCGCGCCTGTTGGTCGCCGGGGTCGCCGGCCAGGCCGCGTTCGATATCCTCGAGAGGATTTTTGCTGAGGATGGCGACGCCGTTGTAGGTCTTCTGGCCATGCAGCGCCAAGTTATAGCCGAGATCCTCGATCTCCAGCGCCGGAAAGGCCTCGTCGACCACCTTGAGTTCCTGCAGCAGCAACACGTCCGGCGCCGTCTGGCGCAAGTAATCGAGCACGTGGCCCAATCGCGCCTTGACCGAATTGACGTTCCAGCTGGCGATCTTCATGGCCGGGAGAAGGGCTGGGGTCGGAGCCGGTGCACCCTATACCGCGAAGGAAGTGCCGCAACTGCAGGTCGAGGTGGCGCTGGGGATCTTGACGGCGAAGGCCGAGCCGATCAGGTCCTCGATGAAATCGACCTCGGCGCCCTGCAGGAATTCCAGCGACATGCTGTCGACCACCAGCCGGGCGCCGTCGCGTTCGACCACCACGTCGTCCTCGGCCACCGTATGGTCGAAGGAAAAGCCGTACTGGAAGCCGGCGCAACCACCGCCGTCGACGGCCAGGCGCACCATGGCATCGGCCTCGTCTTCCTGCTCCATGAGGAATTTGATGCGCGCGGCGGCGTTCTCCGTCAAGGTGGGGAGCGCCTGCTCGCTGCCGGCCTCGGCCATGGTTTTCTCCTGGTTGCCGTTACAGCATACCCTATATCCGACTTTCTATGTAGGAATTAGGCCGGCAAAGTCAATCTTTGCGTTGGATAAGTCGGTGCGCTAGGTTCCGGCCATGAACCAAGCCCCTGGCGCTTTTGCCCAACCGCCGGCCCCATTTGCCTGCCGGCCCGAGGAAAGCCGCGGCCGGCGCTACCCCGAAGCCGAGAGCGCCACACGATCGGTGTTCCAGCGCGACCGTGACCGCATTATCCACAGCGCCGCCTTCCGCCGCCTCAAGCACAAGACCCAGGTCTTCGTCTACCATGAGGGCGACAACTACCGCACCCGGCTCAGCCATTCGCTGGAGGTCTCGCAGATCGCCCGCTCGATCAGTCGGGTATTGGGCCTCAACGAGGACCTGGCCGAAGCCCTGGCGCTGGCCCACGATCTCGGCCACCCCCCCTTCGGCCATGCCGGCGAGGAGGCGTTGGATGCCGCCATGCAGCCCTGGGGCGGCTTCGACCACAACGCCCAGACGCTGCGCGTACTGACCCGGCTGGAGCACCGCTACGCCGAGTTCGACGGCCTGAATTTGACCTGGGAGACCCTGGAGGGCGTGGTCAAACACAACGGGCCGCTGCTGGCGGCGGGGCAAACGGCCGCCGATGTCCCTCCCGGCATCGCCGAATACGTGGCCGAGCACGATCTCGAATTGGCCAGCTATGCCGGCGCCGAGGCCCAGGTGGCGGCGCTGGCCGACGACATCGCCTACAACAACCACGATATCGACGACGGCCTCCGGGCCGAACTCTTTGCCGTCGAGGACCTGGCCCGGGTGCCGCTGGTCGGGCCGCTGTTCGCCGAGGTGCTGGAGCGCTACCCCGGGCTCGAGCGCTCGCGGCTGATCCACGAGACCATCCGCCGCATGATTACCCGCATGGTCGACGATGCCATCGCCGAGACCGGCCGCCGCATCGCCGCCGAGCAGCCCGCTCATGCCCTCGATGTGCGCGCCCTGGGCCGGCCGCTGGTGGCGCATTCGCGGGAACTGGCCGAGGACAGCCGCAGGCTCAGGGAATTCCTGTTCCAGAACATGTACCGCCACTACAGAATCAACCGCATGGCCAGCAAGGGACGACGCATCGTCAGCGATCTCTTTGCCCTCTATCTGGCCGAGCCCGAATGCCTGCCGACAGATTGGCGGGGCCAGGCCGGCGAACCCGGATCGGCCGCCACGGCGCGCCTCGCCTGCGACTTCATCGCCGGCATGACGGACCGCTTCGCGGCCGAAGAACACAATCAATTGTTCGACGTTTACAGTAATATTTGACGCAAATAAAATGAATGTTTTCAACGAATTATCGTCTATTGTTCATGATACACTTGAACAAATGATCGAGGCCGGCGAGCTTCCCCCCGGGCTCGACCTGGGAGCGCCCACGGTGACGCCGCCACGCGATCCGGCCCATGGCGACGTGGCTACCAACGCGGCGCTCGCGCTGGCCCGGCCGGCCGGGCGCAAACCCCGCGACATCGCCGAGCCGCTGGCCCGACGGCTGACCCGGCACGATGAGGTGGCAAGCGCCGAGGTGGCCGGACCGGGCTTCATCAACCTGCGTCTGGCGCCAGCCTTCTGGCAAGGCCATCTGGCGGCGCTGCTGGCGGCCGGACCGGCCTATGGTGATTCCCAACTGGGCGGCGGTGAGAGTGTCAACGTGGAATACGTCTCGGCCAATCCCACCGGCCCGCTGCACGTCGGCCATGCCCGCGGCGCGGTGTTCGGTGACGCCCTGGCGGCGCTGCTGGAGAAGGCCGGTTTCAGGGTAACGCGCGAATATTACATCAACGACGCCGGGGCCCAGGTCGAGGCCCTGGCGCGTTCGCTGCACCTGCGCTACCGCCAGGCCCTGGGCCAGGAGATAGGCGACTTTCCCGCCGGCCTCTACCCCGGCGAATACCTGATCGAAGTGGGCCGGGCGCTGGCCGAACGCGATGGCGAGCGCTGGCTGACGGCGCCCGAGAGCGAGTGGCTGGAGCCGCTGCGCGACTTTGCTGGCGCGGCCATGATGGACATGGTGCAAGACGATCTGGCGGCGCTGGGCATCAGCCAAGATGTGTTTTCCTCGGAGCGTGCCTTGGTCGAGGGCGGCAAGGTCGATAGCACCCTGGCGCAGCTCGAGGCCCGTGATCTGATCTACCAGGGCGTCCTCGATCCGCCCAAGGGCAAAAAGCCCGACGACTGGGAACCCCGCCCCCAGACGCTCTTCCGTGCCACCAGTTTCGGCGACGACGTCGATCGGCCGCTAGCCAAGTCGGACGGCAGTTGGACCTATTTCGCCACTGACATGGCCTACCACCGGGACAAAGTGGAACGCGGCTTTGCCAGCCTGATCGACGTCTGGGGCGCCGATCACGGCGGCTATGTCAAGCGCATGAAGGCCGCCGTCTCGGCCCTTTCCCAGGGCCGCGTCGAGCTTGACGTCAAGCTCTGCCAAATGGTCAAGCTGAGCCGCGGCGGCGAGCCGGTGAAGATGTCGAAACGCACCGGCAGCTTCGTCACCTTGCGCGACGTGGTTGACGAGGTGGGGCGCGACGTGGTGCGCTTCATCATGCTGACCCGGCGCAACGACGCGCCGCTGGAGTTCGATTTCACGGCCGTCACCGAGCAATCGCGCGACAATCCGGTCTTTTACGTGCAATACGCCCACGCCCGGGCCTGTTCGGTATTGCGCCAAGCCCCGGCCGCCTTTGCCCAGCCGCTGCCCCAGGCCAAGCTCTCGTTCTTGACCCACGAGGACGAGCTTGCTTTGATCAAGCTGCTGGCGGGTTGGCCGCAACTCGTGGAGAGCGCCGCGGCGGCGCACGAGCCGCACCGCGTCGCATTTTTCCTGCACGACGTCGCCGCGGCCTTCCACCAGTTATGGAACCGGGGCAAGGGGGAGAACGACCTGCGCTTCATAATTGCCGAGGATGCGGCGTTGACCGTGGCCCGCCTGGCCTTGGTGAGGGGCGTGGCCGCCGTGATCGCTTCGGGCCTGGCGATCATGGGGGTTACACCGGTCGAGGAGATGCGCTGAATGAACACCGATTCCACGACGCCGCCCCCCGGGCCGCCCTCCAACCCGTCCCCCGCTTCGCCCCCCAATCCGCCCCTGGACCCGCCGCCCCAATACCTGCGCCTCGGTGCCGAAAACGAGTTGCGGCCGGAGAACGATTTCGACGCCGGCGGTGGCGGCGGCCGTTCCTTCCTGCGCGGCTTGCTGGTGCTGATGGTGCTGACGATCTTCGGCGGCAGCATCTGGTTCGCCTATGAACAGGGCGTACGCCACGGCATGCAACTGGCGCCGCCGCTGATCCGCAGTTCCACCCAGCCGACCAAGATCAAGCCCGACGATCCCGGCGGCATGGCCGTGCCGCACCAGGACAAAGGAGTCTACGCCCGCATTACCGGAGAACGCCCGGCGGCCGAGCCGGAGCGTCTGAACGAGACCGACGACGCGGCCGAGCCACAGGGCACAACGACGGGCACAACGACGGGCACGACGACAGGCACGGCCACCAGCGACAGCGAGGACAAGCCGGCCACGCCGCTGGCCGAAGTCCGCGACGCCGACCAGCCGGCCGCCACCCCGGCAACGGCCACAAGCCCGCCCACAGAGACCACCGTGCCGCCCGTGCCAGCGGTGCCGGCACTGCCTCAAGCGGCCGAGGTGGAGAAAGTCGAGACGCCCCAGGACAGCGCCGCCGATATGCCGCCACCGCCGCCGCCGCCGGCACCGCCCTTGCCGCTAGCCGACAAGCCGCCGACACCCCTGACCCCGCCAGCCGAAGCCCAGGAGGAAGCGCCACAGGCGGCGGCCCAGGCGGAAGAGGCCACTGATCCCGAGAAACCGGCGGCACCGCCGGTCTGGCGTATCCAGCTCGCCGCCTTCCGTTCGCCGGCCACGGCCCGAAGCGGCTGGCAGCGCCTGCTCAAGCTTCATGGCGATCTGATCGGCGATCTGAGACCCAGCGTGGTGCGCGCCGAGCTGGGATCGCGCGGCGTCTTTCACCGCTTGCAGGCCGGTCCGCTGGCCAGCGTCGAGGCGGCCCAGGCGCTGTGCGCCGGCCTCAAAGAGCGCAAGACGGGTTGCCTGATTGTCCGACCCTGAGCAGCTGCCACGGGCTGTGGTATTCGGCTGCGCCGGCCAGCGCCTGACGTCCGAAGAGCGGGATTTCTTTTCCCGAACCTCGCCGCTGGGCTTCATTTTATTCGCCCGCAACTGCCGCGACCGGCCCCAGGTACGGCGCCTGGTCGGGGAATTGCGCGCCGCCGTGGGCCGCGCCGACGCGCCGGTGCTGATCGACCAGGAAGGCGGCCGGGTGGCACGGCTGGGCTCGCCGGAGTGGCGCCAGGCTCCGGCCGCGGCGGTGTTCGGCCGCCTGGCCACCGGCGACCCCATCGCGGCACGCCAGGCCGCCGAGCTCAACGCCCGGCTACTGGCCGCCGAACTGGCCGAGCTTGGCATCACGGTCAACTGCCTGCCGCTGCTGGATATGCCTGTGGCAGGCAGCCACGACGTCATCGGCGACCGCGCCTTTGGCGGCACCGCGGACCTGGTCGCCGACCTCGGCGACGCCGTCTGCCGCGGCCTGCTGGCCGGCGGCGTGTTGCCGGTGATCAAGCATCTGCCCGGGCACGGCCGGGCCGGCGTCGACAGCCACCAGGCGCTGCCCCTGGTCGAGGCACCCAGGGAACTGCTCGAGGAGACCGACTTCGCGCCCTTTCGAGCCCTGGCCGGGGCGCCGCTGGGCATGACCGCGCACGTCGTCTACACGGCGCTCGACCCCGAGCAGCCGGCCACCACGTCGCGGCTAGTGATCGATCAGGTGATTCGCGGCAGCATCGGCTTTCAAGGCCTGCTGCTGAGCGACGATCTCTCGATGTCGGCCCTGACCGGCGGGCTTGGCGAACGCGCCGCCCGGGCTCTGGCGGCGGGCTGCGACGTGGCACTGCACTGCAACGGGGCGGCCGAAGAAATGGCAACGGTGGCGGCAGCCGTGGGGCCGCTGAGCGCGGCCGCCGGCGAACGCTGGTCAGCAGCCCGGGCCAGGCTCGAGCCACCCGCCCCCTTCGATGCCGAGGCGGCGCTCTCGCGGCTGCAAGGCCTGCTGGCCCAAAGCGGCGCCGAGGCGTCATGAACGAGACCCTACACACCATCTCGGTGATGGCCTTGCCCATCATCATCGCCATCGTCTTTCACGAGGTGGCGCACGGCTTCGTGGCCTGGCGGCTGGGCGACGACACGGCCCATCGCCTGGGCCGCATCACCCTCAACCCGCTGCGCCACATCGACCTTTTCGGCACCATCGTGTTGCCGCTGCTGCTGGCACTCAGCGTCGGCTTTCCCTTCGGCTATGCCAAACCGGTGCCGGTCAACCCCGGCCGCCTGCTCCGGCCGCGCCGCGACATGGTGCTGGTGGCGGCGGCCGGTCCGGCCACCAATCTGGTGCTGGCGATTGCCGCCTCGGTGGCACTGCACGGCGTAAATCTGTTGCCGCCGGCGGCGGCCCAGTGGCTGATGCAAAACCTGCTCAACGCCATCCTGGTCAATCTGGTCCTGGCGATTTTCAATATGCTGCCGCTGCCGCCGCTCGACGGCGGCCGCGTCGCCGTCGGCCTGCTGCCCGATGTCCTGGCCTACCCCCTGGCCCGGCTCGAGCGCTTTGGCTTTGTCATTCTGATTGCCGTCATCGTGGTGCTGCCCATGGCGGCCGGACAGCTCGGCTACGCCCTCGATCCGCTGGGCGCCATGATTAGACCGCCGCTCGAATTCCTCTATAATTCCATCATCGTGCTGACGGGGCACACTTAGGAAGCCAGAGACGGGAACGACTTTGACCAGCGAAGAACCTTTTGACCTCGGGGCGCCACCGATTTCCCCGACGACCCCCGAGACCGACGCCGCGGCACCGCTGGTGGTCGACCTCGAGGGTTACGAGGGACCGCTCGACGTGCTGCTGGCGCTGGCGCGCAACCAGAAGGTCGATCTGACCCGCATCTCGATCCTCGACCTGGCCGAGCAATATCTCACCTTCATCAGCGAGGCGCGCCGGCTCAGGCTGGAGATCGCCGCCGATTATCTGGTGATGGCGGCCTGGCTGGCCTACCTGAAATCGCGGCTCCTGCTGCCCGAACCCGAGGACGAGGACGAACTCAGCGGCCCCGAGATGGCGGCCCGCCTGACCTTCCAGTTGCAGCGTCTGGAGGCCATGCGGGAAGCGGCGGCCCGGCTGATGGCGCGCGACAGGGTGGGCCGCGACGTTTTTGCCCGCGGCATGCCCGAGGGTATTCGGATGATCCGCAGCTCGGATTACGAGTGCAGCCTGTTTGAGCTCTTGAGCGCCTATGCCGAACAGCGCGATCGCACGCCGGGCGAGCCCCTGAGACTGCCGCTGGGCCGGCTCTACACGGTCGAGGAGGCAGCCGAGCGTTTGCAGCGCATGCTCGGCCGCATGCCCAATTGGGAGCGCCTGGAAGGCTTTCTGCCGCCCGAATTCCGTCACGGGCCGGAATACCGCTCGGCCATGGCGGCAACGCTTTCGGCCAGCCTCGAGATGGCACGCGAGGGACGCCTGGACTTGCGTCAGGGCCAGATGTTCGGGCCCATCTATGTGAAACCCATCGAACGGAACGACGGCAGCGATAGTGATGGTGGGGCTGGGGGCGGGGACAACCATGACTGAGGAAAAGGCTTTCCTGCGCATGGTCGAAGCGCTGCTGTTCGCGGCCGACGAGCCGCTCGACGAGGCCAACCTGGCGGCCCGCCTGCCGGACGGCGCCGAGGTGCCGGCGCTACTGGCGGCACTGGCCGAGCGGTATGCCGACAGCGGCGTCAATCTGGTGCGGGTGGCCGGCAAATGGGCCCTGCGCACGGCACCGGACCTGAAGTTCCTGCTCGAACGCCAGGTCACGATGCCCAGGCGCCTGTCGCGGGCGGCGGTCGAGACATTGGCCATCATCGCCTACAACCAGCCCGTCACGCGGGCCGAGATCGAGGAAATCCGAGGGGTTGGTTTGAGCCGCGGCACGCTTGACCTGTTGCTGGAGACGGGCTGGGTACGGCTCAGAGGCCGGCGTCGCAGCCCGGGACGGCCCGCCACCTGGGGCACCAGCGAGGAATTTCTCGAGCACTTCGGCCTCGAATCGGTCGACGACCTGCCCGGCCTGGACGAACTCAAGGCGGCGGGAATGCTGCAGGCCCAGCCGCCCCGGGCGATACTGGCCGAGGCCCGGGCCGAGGCCGCCACCCAGGACGACGAGGACGACGAGGACGAGGACACGGACGACGACGCCGACGACACCCTGATCGCCCTCGATCCCAGCTAGCCGGCCAGAATCCCCTATCTCTTTGTCAGCGTTGCCATAAATAGGCTAATGTGCCATTGTCCGCCGTCCCGGCGGAGCTTAATGAGGAAGAACGAGAATGGGTTTCACCAGTATCTGGCACTGGCTGATTGTCTTGGCCGTGGTCCTGATTCTGTTCGGTGGCCGCGGCAAGATCTCCGCCATCATGGGCGATTTCGGCAAGGGGCTCCGGGCCTTCAAGAAGGGCATCAAGGAAGGTGAAACGGAGGTCGCCGAGGGCGACGCCAAGGCCATCGAGGCCAATGCATCGGCAGCGGTCGAGAACGACAGCAAAGACCAGGCTGCCAAAACCTGAACGCCCCGGACCTCTGCGGTCCGTCCTTCCAGCAACGGTCGCGCCGCCATGTTCGACATCGGATGGCCAGAACTGCTAATCGTGGCCGTGATCACGGTTATTGTGGTCGGTCCCAAGGAACTGCCGCGGGTGCTGCGTACCGTCATGGCGGCGGTACGCAAGATCCGCGGCATGGCCAGCGATTTCCAATCCACCATCGACGACATGGTACGGGAATCCGAACTCGACGATCTGCGCAAGCAGGTTACCGACACCGCCGATTTGGGCCTCGACGCCGAAATCAAGGAGACCCTCGATCCCAGCGGCAGTTTCGACGACACCTTCGATTTCGATCTCGACGAGGCGGTGGCCGGGGACACCAAGCCGATCGACGAGGTGATCGAGGCGCCGGCCGATACCGCTCAGTCCGATGATGCCGCCGAGGCGCCGGCGGATGATTCCCCGCCGCGCCAGTCGCAGGCCGGCAGCTAGAGCCCATGGCCTCGGAAGCCCAGCTGGAAGAAAGCAAAATGCCGCTGCTCGATCATTTGATCGAGCTCAGGCGCCGGCTGGTCTACGCCATTCTCGGCTTCATCGTGGCCTTTTTCGCCTGTTTCTACGTTGCCGACGAGCTCTTCAATTTCCTCGTGGCGCCGCTGGCCGATTTGTGGGAAGGCGAAGAAAACCGCCGCCTTATTTTCACGGCGCTGCACGAGAAATTCTTCACCAACATCAAGGTGGCCTTTTTCGCCGCCGCCTTCATCTCGTTTCCCCTGGTGGCGGGCCAGTTCTGGACCTTCGTGGCGCCGGGGCTCTACAAAAAAGAGAAACGCGCCCTGATACCTTTCATGGTGGCGACGCCGGTGCTTTTTCTGGCCGGCGGAGCGCTGGTCTACTATCTGGTGATGCCGGTGGCCTGGCGCTTTTTCGCCAGCTTCCAGTCCCTCGGCAGCGGCGACGAACTGGCCATCGAGTTATTGCCCAAGGTCGGCGAATACCTCAGCCTGGTGATGCGCCTGATCTTCGCTTTCGGCATCAGCTTCGAATTGCCGGTGATCATCACCCTGCTGGCCTACGCCGGCATGACGTCGTCGCAAGGGCTCAAAAGCAAGCGCCGCTACGCCATCGTGCTGGCCTTCGTAGCCGCCGCCATCCTGACGCCGCCCGACCCCCTCAGCCAGATCAGTCTGGCGCTGCCCATCATCGGACTCTACGAGCTTTCCATCTGGTCGGCCCGCCTGGTCGAGAAGAAACGCAATGATGAAGACGAGACCGACGGTGACGATGACGACGACGATGACGACGACGATGACGACACCGAAGATGGTGATGACGATTGATTTGGCCTGAAGCCTCCCCCTTCGGCCGGCTTTGCGTCGCCGGGGTCTCACGTATATAACTCGCTCGTTCGTTGCCCTGCTGTTCACCCTTTCGGCCAGGCCCTCTCATGTTCGATATCAGATGGATCCGCGAAAACCCCGAGGCCTTCGATCACGGCCTGCGCCGGCGCGGCAACGAGCCCAAGTCGCCCCAGGTCCTGGCCCTCGACGAGAAGCTGCGGGCCTCGCAGACCGAGCTGCAAAAGCTCAACGAGGCCCGCAACCAGGCCTCCAAGGAAATCGGCGCGGCCAAGCAACGCGGCGAAGACGCGGCCGGGCAGATCGCCGAAGTGGGACGCCTCAAGGACGCCGTGAGGGACGCCGAGACCGCCTCGCGCACCTTGTCGGCCGAACTCGACGAGATGCTGGCGGTGCTGCCCAACCTGCCGGCCGACGACGTGCCCGAAGGCCTTGATGAGAGCACCAACGTCGAAATCCGCCGGGTCGGCGTACGCCCCGAATTCGACTTCCAGCCCAAGGAGCATTTCGAGATCGGCGAGGCCTTGGGGCTGATGGATTTCGCCGCCGCGACGAAGATATCCGGCGCCCGCTTCGTGGTACTGCGCGGCGCGCTGTCGCGCCTCGAGCGCGCCCTGGCCTCGTTCATGCTGGATTTGCACGGCCGCGAGCACGGCTTCGTCGAAGTCAAGCCGCCGACATTGGTGCGCGAGGAAGCGCTTTTTGGTACCGGCAACCTGCCCAAGTTCGGCGACGATCTCTTTCACACCGAAGAAGGCTTCTGGCTGATCCCCACGGCCGAGGTGCCGCTGACCAACCTGGTGCGCGAGGATATCCTCGACGAGGCCCAACTGCCGCTCCGCTTCACCGGCTACACGCCGTGCTTCCGCTCCGAGGCCGGCGCCGCCGGCAAGGACACCCGCGGCATGATCCGCCAGCACGAATTCACCAAGGTGGAAATGGTCATCATCGCCCATCCCGAACACTCCGACGATGAACACGAGCACATGACGGCCGCCGCCGAGGAAGTGCTCAAGCGGCTGGGCCTGCATTACCGGGTGGTGACGCTGAGCTGCGGCGACATGGGGGGCGCGGCACGGAAGACCTACGACATCGAGGTCTGGCTGCCGGGCCAGGACAACTTCCGCGAGATCTCGAGCTGCTCCAACTGCGGCGACTACCAGGCCCGGCGCATGAACGCGCGCTTTCGCCCCGAGGGCAGCAAAAAGGGCACCCGCTTCGTGCACACGCTGAACGGCTCGGGGCTGGCCGTCGGCCGCACCATCGTGGCGCTGCTGGAGAACTACCAGCAGGCCGACGGCTCGGTCCTGGTGCCCGAAGCGCTGCGTCCCTATCTCGACGGCCAGGAGGTGATCGGCGCAGATGGCTAAGGTTGGCAAAAAGCTTTCGAAATCCGGCGCCTCCGATTTGCGCATTCTGATCGCCAACGACGACGGCATCCGGGCACCCGGCCTCAAGGTGATGGAGCGCATCGCCCGGACGCTGAGCAAGGACATCTGGGTGGTGGCACCGGAGACCGAGCAAAGCGGCGCCGGCCATTCGCTGACGCTGCACGAGCCGCTGCGCATCCGCCGCCTGTCGAGCCGCCGCTATGCCGTGCGCGGCACGCCGACCGATTGCGTGCTGATGGCGTTGAGCCATATCCTCAAGGACCAAAAGCGCCCCGATCTCCTGCTCTCGGGCGTCAACCGCGGCGCCAACATGGGTGAGGACGTGACCTATTCGGGCACCGTGGCAGCGGCCATGGAAGGCACCCTGGTGGGCATTCCCTCGATCGCGCTGAGCCAGGCCGTGGTGCCGGGGCAAACGGCCAAGTGGGCCACCACGGAGAGCCACGCGCCGGCTCTGATCCGCCGGCTGCTGGCTGCCGGCTGGCCCGACGACACCCTGATCAACATCAACTTCCCCGACGTCGTGGCGGCCAAGGCCGGCGATCTTCAGATCACCGTGCAAGGCCGGCGCGACACCGCCGACCTGGTCATCGATGCCCGCGTCGACGCCCGCGGCCAGCCCTATTTTTGGATCGGCTACCGGCGCAACCTCGGCACCCCGTACCCGGCGGCGACCGATCTGGGGGTGGTCGAGGCCGGCGGCATTTCCCTGACGCCGTTGCAGATCGATCTCACCCACCGGGCCACCGTCAAGGCGTTGAAGAAGTCGCTGACGTGAGCGAGGATGCGGCCAAAATCCGCCTCATCATGGAGCTCCGCCAGTCGGGCATCAAGGACACGCAGGTGCTTTCGGCCATAGAGCGGGTGCCGCGCGAAGAATTCGTGCTGGGCACCTTCGTCGACCAGGCCTACGAGAACACGGCGCTGCCCATCCAGCAGGGTCAGACCATCAGCCAACCCTACGTGGTGGCCTTCATGACCGAGGTCCTGGAACTCGGCGAGCGCATGAAGGTGCTGGAAATCGGCACCGGTTCGGGCTATCAGGCGGCCGTGCTCAGCCGGCTCTGCCGCCGGGTCTATACCGTCGAGCGCTACCGATCGTTGCTGCGCCAGGCCGAACAACGCTTCCAGCGGCTGGGCTACCACAACATCACCACGCGCTACGGCGACGGCGGCCTGGGCTGGCCCGAACAGGCACCCTTCGAGCGCATCCTGGTGACGGCGGCAGCCGACGGCCTGCCGCCGGCGCTGACCGATCAGTTGACCATCGGCGGCATTCTCATCATTCCCCTGGGCCGCGGCATCATGGGCCAGTCGGTGGTGCGTATCCGGCGCACTGAAGACGGCTTCGAGCGCGATGACCTGTTGCCGGTGCGATTCGTGCCCCTGGTGGCCGGCACGGCGGAGGCCGAGAGGGACTAGAGTGCGGTCGAAGCGGCGTTGATCCGTTGGCCGCGGCAACATACTCTCGCGCCATGGCGAACCCTGGAACTGGCGTCGGCATGGCGCTGGCGCTGCTGCTGGCAGCGTTGCTGACCGGCTGCAGCCGGCCGGCGCCGGCGCCCGTGATCCACAAGGGCCTGGCCACAGAAAGTAACGCCGCAAGCGACGCCGCCAGGCAGGCGCCCGCTGGCCTCCTGGCGGTTGTGAAACGCGGTGACACGCTGTGGCGCATCGCCCGGCGCTTTGGTGTCTCGACCCGGGCGCTGATCGACGCCAACGGCCTCAGGGCGCCTTTCGTTCTGCGCCAGGGCCAGCGCCTGGAGATCCCCGTCACGCGCCACCACCTGGTGGTCAAGGGCGACACGGTCTACGACATTTCCCGCCACTACGGCGTCGATATGACCAGCCTGGCGCGGGCCAATCGCCTGGCGCCGCCCTACACCATCCATCCCGGCCAGAAACTCAGGCTGCCCGGCCGCGCCGCGGTCGAAGTGGCGGCGCCACGGTCGGCACCACGGGCGCCTGTCAGCAAAGCCAAACCCGCCGCCCGGTCTGCCGGCAAAACCACGGTCGCACCACCCAAGCGCCTGGCCAAAAAACCGCCGCTGGCCAAACCGCCGCCGCGCCAGGGCCGCTTTGCCTGGCCGCTGCAAGGCCGTTTGATATCACGCTTCGGCGCCAAACCCGGCGGCCTGCACAACGATGGCATCAACATCGCCGCCCGCATCGACAGCGAGGTGCGCGCAACCGCCGCCGGCGTCGTCGCCTATGCCGGCAACGAGCTCAGGGGATTCGGCAATTTATTGCTGATCAAGCATTCTGGCGGCTGGATGTCGGCCTACGCCCACAACCGCTCGCTGTTGGTCAAGCGCGGCGACAAGGTGCGCCGCGGTCAGGCCGTCGGCCGGGCCGGCCAAAGCGGCGGCCTGGCCGAGCCGCAACTGCATTTCGAACTGCGCCGGGGCGCCAAGGCGGTGGATCCTCTGAAATACCTGGCCCCCCAATCGGCGGGGGTGATAGCCAATCCGCATCGATCCTTCGGATTTGGAATGATACGGGCGCCCACCAGCAAGCAGGCCAGCGGCTGACGGCGGCAAAGCGGCGAGGCCCAGGGCGGCTTTATCTGTCCGCCGCCAACTCGTCCAGCAGGGCATCGATGTCATCGACAGCCCCCGGGATCCCGGTGCCGGCCAAACCATCGCGGTGGGGCAGTCCGGCACACTTCGGGGTCACCGGCCGAAACAGCGCCAAGAACAGGCCGTGAAAGTGCTGCACGGTGAATACCTCGGTGCTCTCGCCAGCGCTGCCGCCATCGGCCTCCCCGACCGGGGTGTTCATGATTTCGATGAAACGATCGCGCGTCTGCTCATAAACGGCAAAGGGCTCGGCCAGCCGGACCACCGTCTCGCAGAAGATGGCGACGATGCGGGGATCGGCATAGAAGGGATCCCAAACAAAATCCCGGCCCATCTCGGAGATGTATTCCTCGTAGACGACACGGGCCGTATCATCGAGTCTGTCGAAGACCTGATCGCCGATCATCGCCTTGACGGCGGCAAACAGGGCCGGCAGCTGGCTGCGCAGCATCACCGGCGGGGTGGCGAAAAGCAGCGCTTCCAAGGGGCTGGAGATAACCCGGCCGAGGAACATTTCGCGGTAGGGCGTGAACGGGGTCAAATTGTTGGCGGACTGGCAATGCTTGTAGTTGGCGCTATAGAAACTGCGCACTTCCTTGCTTCGCACCGCCGAGGCCAATGCTTCCAGGCGTTCCAGGTCGAGCTTACCATCCACCGCCTCTTCGCGGGCGATGGTCAGTATGGCCTCGATCACCTTCGAGGCGTTGGCTTGGCATCCGGGCATGGAGAGTTCTGACCGGTCCTTGAGGCCGGCGACCTCGCCGGCTACGGCGCAATCGAACTGCTCGGCGTCCTGCCTGGCTTCCTCAGCGTCGCTCACGATCCGTTCTCACCTGTCGTTCCCAAAGTAACCAAGCGCCCGCGCGGCACCATGCCGCGACCAAACAATACCCTAATACCATACTTCACGGCGATCCCCCAGACGGCGGCAAGGATAGGGGATCCCAACATTATCTAGAGCAATCTTTGTCGATTTCAGCCCAGGCCGCCCCTGAACTGGAAGAAACCGCTTAGCCGGTACCCGTGATGAAAGGCCAGAGGCCTTCCGGGCCGGACTTGGCGGCCAGACGGCCGAGCTCACGTTGCCAGACCACTTCGGGACCGAACTCGTCGCGCCAGGCCCAGAGGCGGCGGCTCAGGTGCTGTAGCGAATACTCCCGGGTGAAGCCGATGGCGCCGTGCAATTGGTGGCAGATCTCGGCCGCCACCCCGGCCGCCTCGCCGGCCCGCGCCTTGGCTGCCACAATGGCTTCCGCGCCCTCGCCCGCTTCGGCCGCCTCGGCCGCCGCTGTGGCCCAGTCGGCGGCCCGGCCGGCGGCCGCCACTTGGCCGGCCAACACCGCGAGCTGCTGCTGCACGGCCTGGAACTTGGCCAGCGGGCGGCCGAACTGCACGCGGTCGCCGACGTAGGCCAACGTCATGGCCAGGACGGCATCCAGGGCGCCGGCGATCTGTACCGAACGGGCCAGGGCACCGAGGCGGAACAGCCCGGCCCGGCTGACCTGGTTGCCGGCCGGCCGCACGTCATCGGCGGGCAGCACGATGTTGTCGAAGATCACCGCGTCGCGGGGCTCGCCGGCCAGGTTTTGCCCGCCCGTGGTGCGCGTGCGCCGGACCTCGACCAGGGCCACCTGATCGCCGGCCTCGGACTCGGCAATGACCGCGATGTGGCCGGCCTGGGCGCCCCATGGGATAGTAGCGTTGCCGTTGAGGATCCAGCCGCCGGCCGCCTGTTCGATGAAAAGGGCATCGGCGGGCCCGACCGGCGCCACCGTCAGCGGCCCCTCGGGTACCTCCAGGCCGGCCCCTTCGAGCAGCCAGCCAGCCAGGAAGCTCTCGGCCAGCGGCAACGGCACAGCGGCCCGCCCGGCCTCGCGCACCAGCGTCATGGCATCGCCCAAGTTGCCGCCGGCACCGCCCATCTCCTCGGCCACGGCGGCCCGGGTGAGGCCGTTTTCCTCCAGGATTTGCCACAGTTCGGCCGGCCAGAAGCCGGCCTCGGCGGCGGCGATCAGGTCGCCATCGCAATGGTCGCGGAAGATCCGCGCCGCGGTATCGGCAATCATCTGGCGCATGTCGTTCATCTCAGGCCAAGCCCCCGGGCCACCACGCCGCGCAATATCTCGCGGGCGCCGCCTTGGATGGTGCCGACCGGCGAATAGAGGATGGATTCGTCGAGCGTGGCGACGAAGCCCTCGGGGATGACGCCATCGTTCTCGGCCTGCATCAGGGTGCGCGCGATATCGGGCATCTCCTTTTGCAAACTGGTGCCGACGTCCTTGACCAGGGCGGCCTCGATGTTGGTTGACTGGCCGCGCTCCAGCATGCCGGCGACCGAGAGCGACATCTGGCGCAGCGTCATCAGGTGGGCGGCCAGGCGTCCCAGCACCTCGGCCGCCCGGTCGCTGGGCTCGGGCCCGATCTGGCGCACCAGCTCGACGAAGATCTGGAAGGTCGAAAGAAAGCGTTCGGGCCCCGAGCGCTCGTGGCCGAGCTCGCTCATGACCTGGTTCCAGCCGTTGCCGACCTCGCCGATGACCATGTCGTCGGGCACGAAACAATCGGTGAAGATCTCCTCGTTGAAGTGATGGTCGCCGGCCAGGTTGATGACCGGCCGGATCTCCATGCCCTCGGATTTCATGTCGATGAGCATCTGGCTCATGCCGGCGTGGCGGTCCTCGCCGGGTGCCTCGGTGCGCACCAGCGCGATCATGTAGTGGGCGTTGTGGGCGCCGCTGGTCCAGAGCTTGGTGCCGTTGACCTGCCAGCCGCCTTCTGTGCGCGTGGCGCGGCTGCGGATCGAGGCCAGGTCGGAGCCCGAATCGGGCTCGCTCATGCCGATGCAGAAATAGCATTCCCCGGCGGCGATGCGGGGCAGAATCTTCCGGCGCTGCTCGTCCGTGCCGAAGCGCAGCAGCAGCGGGCCGCTTTGGCGGTCGGCCACCCAGTGCGCCCCGGTCGGCGCGCCGGCGGCGAGGAATTCCTCGATCACCACGTAGCGCTCCAGCGACGAACGCTCATGGCCGCCGTACTCCTTGGGCCAGGTCATGCCGATATAGCCCTGACGGCCGGCGCTTTGGCTAAAGTCGGAGGAATATTCGAAGCCGTACTGCTGACTGAAACGTATGCCGCGGGCCTTTTCGGCAGCCAGGAAGGCGCGCACTTCGGCCCTCAATTCGTTGGCGCCGGGCGGCATTTGGACAGCTTCGAAGCGCGGGCTGGAGGTCATGACGAGGCTCGTATTTGCTGCGGAGGAGCAGAACTTATCACTTTTTCCTCCGCTGTCGCCGAATTCCGGCTCTAATCCTTGCATAGGTATTAGTGAAATCTGAACCGCTTGCGATTAGCCTCGCCAAGTACCCATTTGCGCCTCGGAGGGCATGACAACCCGGGTGAGATAACCAGCCGATGAAGAGCATTCTGCGAGCCATTCCCTGCATCCTTGCAGCCACGCTTTGCCTGGCGCTGACGGCCGGCGGCGTGCGTGCCAACGCTGACAAGAGGTCGCTCGACGACTATCGCGAATTCATGCGCTATGCCTATGAATACCTCGAGGAGGCCAAGGCACTCGAACGCCGGGCCGTCCGGGCTACCGGCAACCGGGCCCGGGTGCTGAATGCGCTGGCGCGCCTCAATCGCCAGATGGCCAAGCAGAAAAAAGCCATTGCCGAGACCTTCCTGTCAGGCAACGAACACAAGCGCAACCAGGCCGAGGTGCGTTACCAAGATCTGCATCATCGGGCGGACGTGATCCGCAAGAGCGGTCGCGTCTCCCGCCCGCCGCCGGGTCTTGCCAAAGCCCCCCCGCCGCGCAACCCGGTCAGGGCCAAGGCACCGCCCCGCAACGTCCTGGTGCCCCCGTTACCACCCCGCGACCGCGTTGCCACGCCGGCCCTGGTGCGCCAGCGCCACGAACGTTTGGCAGCCCTCACAACCGGTCTGGTGCGGCGCGACATGATCGTCGAGGTCGGCATCGAGGGAGCGCCGCTGCGCGACCTGCCCGACCGCAAGTCGCCCATCGTGCGCCACCTCGGCCGCGGCGATCTGATCCACGTCGTGGCCAGCCTGCCCAGCGGCTGGGGCCAGGTGGCCGAGCGCGGCAGGCCCATCGGCTGGGTCCACCGCCGTGCCATACACCTGCCCCCCAAGACCGCCAGCACGGCGGCGAGCAAGGTGTCGGCCGATAAAGTGCCGGCCTTGGCCCGAACCGCCGAGCCACAGGGACAAAGCCTCAGCTACCCCTTCCCCACCGGCCCCGCCAACCCCGACGCCGTGGCCATAATCGTCGGCAACCGGCACTACCGCCACGGCGACGTGCCGGAGGTCCGCTTTGCCCACAACGACGTCGCCGCCATACGCCGCTACGTGCACAAAACGTTGGGCTTCGCGGAACGCAACATCGTGCTGCTACGCGACGCTACCAAGGCCGACTTGATGGCCCACTTCGGCTCGCCCGAGGAACATCAGGGCCGGCTCTACGACTTGGTGCGGGCCGGGCGCTCGGATGTCCTGGTCTACTATTCGGGCCATGGCGTGCCGGGCCGTGGTGGCGCCGGATATCTGCTGCCCAGCGATGGCGATCCCGGCAAGGCGCGGCTCACGGGCTACGGTATCGACACGCTGATCGCCAACCTGGGCAAGGCCCGGGCGCGATCTGTAACGGTGATGCTGGACACCTGTTTCTCCGGGCTTTCGCACGGCGGTGCGTTGCTGCCGGCGGCCTCCGGCATCTATCTTGCGGCGCGGCTGCCGGGCGGGCTGCAAAACGGCGCCATCCTGACGGCGGCCGATGGCAGCCAGATCGCCTCGTGGGACACCGACGCCGGGCTTGGCCTGTTCACCCGCTATCTGCTCGAAGGTCTGCTGGGCCAAGCCGATCGGGCTGACCGCGGCGGCGACGACGACGGCCGGGTGTCGCTGGGCGAGATCCGTAGCTACCTGCAAGGTGAGGTCGCCTACC
>JASLXG010000063.1 GCA_030740435.1 Alphaproteobacteria bacterium
CGGCCAAATCATCAAATCGGGGCTGCCGAATGACCGCAGAGCAAAATTCCTTCCATCGGTGGTCGGGTTCGCCTACGATTTGCTACGATACGAATGCTATCTGGGAAATATCGGATTACTACACTGGCAGTGAATGGAAGAAGAGCAGTTCCAAGAATTGACGCAACCCTGGTTTTGGTCAGACGAATCGCGATCCCGTGGTCTGTATGAACTGGGAAGATGCTAAGGCTTATGTCCGGTGGTTGAGCGGCAAGACGGGGAAGGGTTCGCGCCCGAGCCTTGCGCCCCCGACGGCCGCATGCATTTCGCGGTGACGGAGCGCAACCGGGGACCCATCCTCGAGGTGCTGCAAGAAGTCCTGGCGCCCGGTCTGGTATTGGAAATCGCCAGCGGCACCGGCCAGCACGCCGTGCATTTCGCGGCCGCGCTGCCCCGCCAGATCTGGCAGCCCAGCGATCCCGACCCGGCCATGCGGGCCAGTATCGCCGCCTGGCGCCACCACGCGGGCCTCGACAACCTGCTGGACCCCCTTGGCCCTCGATGCCGCAGCGGACTGGCAGCTCGACGGCACGCCCGTGGCGCTTGAGCCCGTGGCGCTTGAGCCCGTGGCGCTTGAGCCCGTGGCTCTGGTTGCCATCAACCTCATCCACATCTCGCCCTGGTCGGTCTGCCGCGGCCTGATGCGGAATGCCGGCCGGCTGCTGGCGACCGGCGGCCAGGTGGTGCTGTATGGGCCCTTCCGCCGCGAGGGCCGGCACACGGCGCCGAGCAATCGCGACTTCGACGCCTCACTGAAGGCCAAGGACCCGGCCTGGGGGGTGCGTGACCTGGAGGCGGTCAGCGCCGAGGCGGCGGGAAATAGCCTGGTGCTCGCCGAAATCGTCGAAATGCCGGCCAACAACCTGACTGTGGTCTTTGATAAAGCTTCCGCTCCCTGAACTGTGCTAAAATCCGTCGCCCCGATCGCGGATTTGCTGGTGTGGTGCTGGGATGGTGATATTCGTTACGTGGCTGGTCAGCAGCGTCGTCGTTTTCCTGCTTCTGGTCAGGTTGCGCGAGGGGCGCCTGCACCGCCATATCCGGCTGGGCGACATCGATTGGAAGGCGGTGGCGGTACTGGCCGCCCTGGCCGGCCTGCTGCCGGCCTTTGCCGTCGACCTCTATCGCGGCCGTGACGTCGAGGTTCCGCCCGGCGTCGCCGAGCACCCGCTGGAAAAGAAAAAAGCCGACAACGGCAAGCAGTAGACGGTAGCCCTTGCCTTCAGGCGGGATCGCGACGTTCGCTGTCGGCGGCCTCCAGAGCCGCCTGGATGGCCGGGCAGACTGCCCGCACCGCCTCGAAATCGCGAAAGGCCAATTCGTAGATCGAGCACGGTGTGACGGCGCGGCAGGTGGCGGCACGCGGGGTACCATTCAGCAGCGCCATCTCGCCGATGAAGTCGCCGGCCATCAGGGTGCCGAGTTCTTCCTCGCCGGCGCCCCCCTCACCCCCCTGGCGCGAGGCCCGGACCACGCCGCGGGCAATGAGAAAGAGCGAACGATCGCGACCACCCTCGCGGATTACCGTCCGGCCAGCCGGCAGGGTGCGCAGCTTGAGCACCTCGGCGACGCGGGCATATTCGCTTTCCGGGGTCTCGGCGAAGAAGGGCACCTTGCGCAGCAGCTCGGCCGGATCGGCCGCCAGCGCCGCCGCATCGCGGCCGCGCAGCGCATGGGATTCGGCCTCCAGCCGGGCCAGCATCTCCTGGGCCACACCGGCAGCGATCGAGCCCGCCCGCACCTCGCCCTGGATGACCTCGGATTCGGCCGCCAGCATCAGCCGCCAGGCCAGGCGTTCCTGCATCAGATTGACGAATTCGGGGTACTGGGCCGCGGTCTCGTCGATGGTGGTCAGCGCGGTATCGTGCCAACGCTGGTACTGGTTGCGGACCTCCTCGACCAGCCCCAGGTTGCCGGCCGCGAAATCGGGATTTTCGAGCTGGTCGAGGATCTGGCGGCTGACCCGGTAGCGGCCCCAGGCGCGTTCGTAATCGGCCGCGATGCGGTCGCGCCTGAGTTTCTCGGCCCAGCCCCGGAAGCCACCCAAAAGCTCGGCCAGATGGGTCAGGCCCTGGTGCAAAGTGCGCGTCCACAAGGCCCGCGTGGTGACCTCGGGCAAGCGCCCGCTGTGGCGCAACTCGGCGCCCTGCAGATCGATGGAATGGCAGAGCTCGCGATAGCTCTGCTCCGAGAGGTGGCCCTGGTCGAAAAGCTGGTAGTAGGTCTGCTTTTCCATGGCGAACAGGCGGGCGTAAAAGAGCCGGCGCTCGACCTCGGCGCCGAGCTCCCTGCGGCGCAGCGCCTCGAGCTCGCGGCGCTGCTCGGCGATGCCGCTGTGCAGACGCTGGTTGAGGCCCTCGGCCACTCGTTCCGAAAGCAAGCCGCCGCGGCGTAACTCGGGCACCCGCTCCCAGGCCCGGCGCATGGCCGCCAACAAGCCCTCGACGCGGGCCACGCGATCCTCCAGCGGCGGCTTGTCGAGACCCAGGCGCTGCACCAGCCACTCGATGGTCAGGCCCTGAACGAACAGCGTGAACAGCACCGCCCCCATGACCAGCGCCACGAACAGCTCGGCGTGGACGAAGTCGCCCAAACTCAGCGCCAGCGCCAGGCCGATGGCGCCGCGCAAGCCCCCCCAGTACATCACCGCCTGATAGCCCCGATCGATGCGCTCGGCGCCCGGCAGCCGGCCGACCAGCGGCACCAGGCCGAAAATCACCACGGCGCGCGACAAAAGCATGGCCGCCAGCACCCAAGCCAGCAGGTCGATGGCTTCGTAAAGCGCCCCCAGATTGACGCTCAATCCGACCAGCAAGAAGATCAGTGCGTTGGCCACGAACGCCATGTATTCCCAGAAGTGCTCGAGATAGCCCACCACCGAGGGCGAGATCTTGGCCCGCCCCCAACCGCCCAGCGTGACCCCTGCCGCCACCACCGCCATGACGCCGCTGACGTGGAAAACCTCCTCGGCCACCAAGAACGAAAGGTAGGCCAGCACCGTGGTGAGCGTAATCTCGATGGAGACGTCGCCGCGCACCCGGCCCAACAGCCAGCCGAACCCCAGCGCCGCCAGCCAGCCCACCAGGGCGCCGCCTAGGAAGACCACGAAGAAGCCGGCGACGTCGAGAAAGGCGCCCAACGGCGTGAAAAAATAGCCGCCCACGGCGACGCCCACCAGGATTCGCGTCAGCACGATCGAGGTGGCGTCGTTGAACAGGCTCTCGCCCTCGACCAGCACGGTAAGCCTGAGGGGAGCGCCGAGCTGGCGAAACAGCGCCACCACGGCGACCGGATCGGTGGCGCTGAGGATGGCGCCCAGCAGCAGCGCCGAGGCCAGGTCCAAGGGCGTCACCAGCCACAGCAGCACACCGATCAGGCCGGCCGTGACCAGCACGCCCGGGATGGCCAGCGTCAGCACCGGCAAGAGGTTGTGGCGCAGCTGCCGGGCATCCAGGTTGAAGGCCGATTCGAAAATCAGTGTCGGCAGGAAAACGAAAAGAATGGTCTCGGGCGAGACCGAGAAGCCGGCGAACGAGCCCAGCCAGCCCGGGGCCTGGGCGAAGATCTGGGCCAGGCCGATGCCGACCAGCACCAGGGCCACCGTGAAGGGCAGCTTGATGCGCTTGCTCAAGGCGAGCGTGCCGGCCGCCACCAGCAGCAGCGCCACGACGATGGTGACCAGTTCGACGGTGTGCAGCGTGGCCTGCATGGTGTCTCCCGTAGCCCCCCGCCGCACATTGTGTCCGACCGGCGGGGCCAGGTAAACGCCTGACGCACCAGGCTCAACTCGGTTAAAGTTGGCTGGCGACAATTTCCGCGGCAAAAAAAGGCAACCCCGCAATGAGCAACTCCACCCTGCGCCAGATGGCCGACAACCGCGAGGCCAAATTCGGCACCGGCATCTTCGAATTCGACAGCCCCGGCATCGGCCATATCCTCAAGGCCGGCGGCGCCGAATACGCCTTCGTCGACTGCGAGCATTCGGGCTTCGGCCTCGACGCCCTCAAGCGCCTGTTGCGTTACATGGAGGCGGCCGGGCTGCCCACTTTCGTGCGGCCGCCGTCGCAGTCGAGCCACCACATCGCCACCTTCCTCGATGCCGGCGCCGAGGGCCTGATGCTGCCCATGGTTTCGACGGCCGACCAGGCCCGGGCCATCGTCGAGGCCATGAAGTACACGCCAGAGGGATCACGCGGTGTGGCCTTGGGCATCGCCCATGACCGCTACGCCCCGGGTCCGGTGCTGGAGAAGCTCGACGCCGCCAACCGGCGCACAGTCTGCCTGGTGCTGATCGAGACCAAGGAAGGCATCGCCAACGTCGACGAGATCGCCGCTACCGACGGCGTCGACGTGCTCTGGATCGGGCACTTCGACCTGAGCTGCAGCCTGGGCATCGCCGGTCAGTTCGAACACCCGGATTTTCTTGCGGCGGTGGATCGTGTGGTGGCCGCCGGCCGGGCCCACGGCAAATCCCTGGGGCGCATGGTGAGCAACATCGAGGACGGCGTGGCGCTGAATACCCAGGGCTTCGACTTCATCTGCTATTCCGGCGACCTCTGGCTGCTGCAGGAGGCCTTGCGAACCGGTATCGGGGAGCTGCGCCAGCGCTGCGGCTGAGCGTTAACCGTAATTTTGCTGATTGCGGCTAAGATTCGGGCACCAACAGCGCCGAAGCCGAGGCCGTCATGAAGTTGCCGAAAAAGGCTGTCCCCATTGTCGCCCTGGCGGCGTTTTTCCTGCTGCTCGCCGGACCGCCCTCGGAGGCCGAGGAAAACGCCCAGCAGGTCGCCAAGCAGTGGCTCGCCCTGATCGACCGTGGCAATTATGGCGAGGGCTGGGAACAGGCGGCGCCCTACCTGCAAAACGCCGTCAAAAAGGACGATCTCGTCCGGGCCCTGAAAGCGGTGCGCAAGCCGCTGGGTTCCGTCGCGTCGCGCCGCCTGCAATCGGCCCAGCCCACCACCAGCCTGCCCGGCCTGCCCGACGGCGAATACGTGGTCATCCAGTACCACACGGTCTTCGCCAAGAAGAAGAAGGCGGTCGAGACCATCACGCCGATGCGCACAGGCGACGGCACTTGGCGCGTGGCGGGGTACTATATTCGCTAGAATTTAGAGGTTTCCAAGAGGCGCCGGGCCAGCCGCTCTTGCCGCCGGCCCGTGCGGGCGCGACAATCGCCCCCTGGTTCCATCGGCGAGGCGGGCCCATCATGAAAATCTCCGAAATCAAGACCTACGTCGTCGGCAACCCGCCGCCGCACCGCGGCGGCCCCTACTTCGTCTTTCTCAAGCTGGTCACCGACAACGGCATCAAGGGCTGGGGCGAGGTCTACGGCGTGCCCTTCGGCCCCCACCTGGTGGCCGCCATGATCGAGGACGTGGCGGCGCGCCATGTCATCGGCGCCGACCCCTTCAAGATCGAGCGGCTGTGGCGCCTGATCTATTCCTCGGGCTTCAGCCAGCATCCCGACCTCTCGCTGGTGGGCGTGCTCAGCGGCCTCGAGATGGCGTGCTGGGATATCGTCGGCAAGGCGCTAGACCAGCCCGTCTACAACCTCTTGGGCGGCCGCGTCCACGAGACGCTGCGGTCGTATACCTATCTCTACCCGGCGCCCGAGGACATGCCGTCGCCGACGGGCGATGAAAGCGACGCCATGGCCATCGCCGAGGCCTTCGGCGACGCCGAAATGGCGCCGCGGCGCGCCGCCCACTACACCGCCCAGGGTTTCACGGCGATCAAGTTCGATCCCGTCATGCCCATGGGGGCCTTCGATCCCCGGCAGTTGTCGCTGGCGGCGCTGGACAACGCCGAGCTGGTAATACGTAACTTGCGCGAAGCGGTGGGCGGCGAATGCGACCTGCTGGTCGGCACCCACGGCCAGATGACGACGTCGAGCGCCATCCGCCTGGCGCGGCGCCTCGAGCCCTTCGATCCGCTGTGGTTCGAGGAACCGGTGCCGCCCGAGAACACCGTCGAGATGGCCCGCGTGGCGCGCCACACCTCGATCCCCGTGGCCTCGGGCGAACGCCTGGCCACCAAGTACGAGTTCGCCCGTCTGTTGCAGGACCAGGCCGCCGCCATCCTGCAGCCGGCGCTGGGCCGCGTCGGCGGCATCCTCGAGGCCAAGAAGATCGCCGGCATGGCCGAAACCCACTACGCCCAGATCGCACCCCACCTTTATTGCGGCCCCATCGAGGCCGCCGCCAACATCCAGATTGCCACCTGCAGCCCCAACTTTTTGATTCAGGAAAGCATCGAGACCTTCGGCGGCTTCCACGCCGAAATCCTGACGAATCCGCTGGTTTGGCAGGACGGCCGCATCGTTCCGCCGACCGAGCCCGGCCTGGGCGTCGAGCTCGACGAAGCGGTGGCGGCGGCGCACCCCTACCAGGGCCCGATCTTTCCTGAAATGGGCGAAGAGCCGCTTTAGGATTGGAAAAAGTGGCCGCAATCGCCTAGAACGACGCCGACGCGACGACGTATCACGCTGCCCCGCCGCCTCCGCCATAGCGAGGGTGGCCAGCAAAACAAACCCTGTGGGTTTTTTCCGGAGACATAAAGAATGGTTGCGAGAGATCTGATGGCCTCCAAGGGACCGGCCGTCTTCGCCGTCGGCAAGGATCAGCCGATAAAAGACGTGATCGGCCTCTTGTCAGGCATGGGCATCGGCGCCGTGGTGGTCAGCGACGACAACCGGAACCTCGACGGCATCCTTTCGGAGCGCGACATCCTGCTGGCGCTGGACGAGCGCGGCGCCGAGGTCCTGGAATTGCGGGCCGGCGATCTGATGACCGCCGACGTCGTCACCTGCAACGGCGAAACCCTGGCGGCCAAGGTGCTGGCCACCATGGTCGATTACGGCGTGCGCCACCTGCCGGTGGTGGGCGAGGACGGCCTGGAAGGCATGATCAGCATGCGCGACGTCGTGCAGTTGCGGCTTTCGGTCCTGGAAAACGAGGTCGAAAGCCTGCGCCGGCAATTGCAGGAAGGGCCGCAAGCGGCTTAATAGACGCCAAATTGATTGCGCGGGAGCACGGCGATGCACTTCGGATTGACTGAAGAACAGCAGATGATGCAGGACGTGGCGAAGAACTTCGCCGAAAACGAAATCCTGCCCAACCTCGAGGACGACGAAGCCAACCACAGATTTCGCCCCGAGGTTCTCAAGAAGATGGGCGAGCTCAGCTTCTTCGCCTGCGCGCTGCCGGAGGAATATGGCGGCAACGGCTTCGGATTCCTGGAATCGGTAATTCTGGCCGAACAGATCGCCCGGATCTCGGGCTCCTGGCGCGTGCCCTTCAACATGCAGAACCTGGGGCCCCCCGTGACCGTGGCCAAGTACGGCACGGACGAACAAAAGCGAACCTTCATTCCCGGCTGGGTCAGCGGCGAGAGCATTGGTTTCTTCGCCATGACCGAACCCAATACCGGATCGGACGTGGCCAGCATGGGCACCACGGCCACGGACCAGGGCGACCACTGGGAGCTGAATGGCCAGAAGATGTGGATCTCCAACGCCCACGTCGGCGATTGGGGGCTCCTCTACGCCTTCACCGACAAGAGCCAGAAGCACCGCGGCATGACCTGTTTCATCATCAATCTCAAGGAAACCGAGGGTGTCACCACGTCGGCCATCGAAAGCAAGCTTGGCCTGCATTGCGCGCCGACCGGCGAGATCGTCTTCGACGGGGCGAAAATTCCCAAAGATTCCGTGCTGGGCGAGGTCGGCCAGGGCTTCCAGATCTGCATGTGGCAGCTCAACAACACCCGCATCGGCTGCGCCGCCGGGGCCATCGGCATCGCCGGCGGCGCCACAGCCGCGGCCATCGACTACGCCAACACCCGCACCCAGTTCGGCCAGAAGATCGGCGCCTACCAGATGGTCCAGGCCCAGATCGCCGACATGGTGGCGGAGCACGAAGCCGCCCGCCTGCTGGTCTACCGCGCCGCCTGGCTCAAGGACCAGGGGCTGCCCAGCCAGCACGAGACCTCGATCGCCAAGCTTTTCGCCTCCGAGGCCGCCGTCCATGCCGCCAGCGAAGGCATGAAGATCTTCGGCAGCTACGGTTATTCCACCGAGTATCCGGCCCAGCGCTTCCTGCGCGACGCCCATTCGCTGAGGGTGGTCGAGGGCACCAGCAACATCCAGAAGCTGATCATCTCGGGGATTTCCTTGGGCGACAAAGAAAACCGCTAGCTGCAAGTTTGATGAAAGCGACAGAATCCATGGCCAGGAAACAGACTCCGCTGCGTCCCTACTTCGAAAAGATGCCCGGCGTCGGCAAGCCGCTGAGCGAGGGCGAGATCCGGCGCTCGCAGGCCAACGTCGAGGCGATCCGCGAGCAGGAAGAGATCCTGGCGGCCGAGGCCGAGCGCGTCCGTAACGCCGGCATCCCAGCCGAGCGGGTCCACGACCGCGGCGGCCTGACCGTCTACGACCGGCTCGATTACCTGATCGACGAAGGCAGCTGGTGCCCCTTGCATTCGCTCTACAATCCCACCGACAACGAGGAAGGCTGCACCGGCGTGGTCAATGGGCTGGGCCGCATCGAGGGCAAGTGGGCCGTCGTCATCGGCTTCGACAACAAGGTCATGGCCGGGGCCTGGATCGCCGGCCAGGCCGAGAACATCCTCATGGTCACCGACCTGGCCAAGCGCTTGGGCGTGCCGCTGGTCTGGCTGACCAACTGCTCCGGCGTGAAATTGATGGAGCAAGAAGCGGTCTACGCCGGCCGGCGTTCCTCGGGCGCGCCCTTCTACCGCCACGCCGAGCTCAACCGCCTGGGTATTCCCATCCTCAACGCCATCTACGGCACCAACCCGGCCGGCGGCGGCTACCAGGGCATCAGCCCGACCATCCTGTTGGCCCACGACAAGGCCAATATCGCGGTCGGCGGTGCCGGCATCGTCGGCGGCATGAACCCGCGCGGCGAGGTCGACGTGGAAAGCGCCCTGGCGCTGGTTGAGGCCTCGCGCGGCGTGCGCGCCAAGCCGCCGGGCCGGGTCGAGACCCATTTCGACCAGACGGCTTATTTTCGCGAGGTACACGAGGACGAAACCGGCGTGCTGGACGGCCTCAAGGACTACATGCGCATGCAGCCGGCCTTTGATCCCGCCATGTTCCGCGTGGCCCAGCCGGCCGAGCCGGCTTATCCGGCCGAGGACTTGAACCTCATCCTGCCCGCCGCCCAGAAGCGGCCCTACGACGCCGAACAGATCCTGGCCCGCCTGGTCGACGCCAGCGAGTTCATGGAATACCGCCCCGATTACGGGCCCGAGGTCTTCACCGGGATAGCAAAAATAGACGGCTTGCCCGTCGCCTTCATCGGCAACCGCCAGGGCGTATTTCCGGAATATCCCGAATACGCCGACGGCGCCTACCCCGGGGTCGGCGGCAAGCATTATCGCCAGGGCCTGATCAAGCAGGGCGAGTTCGTCACGCTGTGTGGCCGCGACAACCTGCCCATCGTCTGGCTGCAGGACACCACCGGTATCGACGTGGGCGATGCGGCCGAGGAAGCCGAGCTTTTGGGCCTGGGCCAGGCGCTGATCTATTCCATCGAGAAGAGCGACCTCGCCATGATGTGCATCGTGCTGCGCAAGGGCACGGCGGCGGCGCACTACATCATGGGCGGTCCCCAGGCCAACAAGAACAACGCCTTTACGCTGGGCACGCCGCTCACCGAGATCTACGTCATGCACGGCGAAACCGCCGCCGCCGCCTCGTACACCCGCCGCCTGGTCAAGGAACAGGATTCCGGCAACGACCTCGATCCGGTAGTCCATAAGATGAACGAGATGATCCAGGACTATCACGACAAATCCCGCCCGGCCTATTGCGCCAAGCTCGGTTTCGTCGACGAGATCGTTTCGCTGACCGGCTTGCGCCGCTATATCCAGGCCTTCGCCGGGGCCAATTACCAGAACCCGAAATCCATCACGCCGGTACACCAGATGCTGCTGCCCCGCACCATCCGCGGCTGAGGCATGTCGGAACTGATCCCGGGCCCCACCCGCTCCCCCTCCCAACCACCCATCAATGGTACCCTGTGGGTGGTTGGGAGGGGGAGCGGG
>JASLXG010000064.1 GCA_030740435.1 Alphaproteobacteria bacterium
GAGCAACTCCACCACCCGCAGCGCACTTCATGAACCGCCGTATACGGATCCGTACGTACGGTGGTGTGGGAGGAGGGGTGCCGCAAGGCCCCCTCCTACCCGATCCGCAGGGGCGGCGGGTCGCGGTCGCTCCCGTTGCACAAAGGGACCAAGCAGAAAAAGTAACAAACAACGGCCGCTCTAAGCCGCCCCCCCTGGGGGGCGGAGGCCAAGGGCGCGGATGCGCCCGCCCGGTGAGGGTCTAAACAAGACTCTTCGCCCGCCCGGTGAGGGTCTTCAAAAAGCGAGGGTCTACAGAAAATCATTCAGGAGCGGTCGTCGGGGGTATCCTCGGGCTCGGGCTCGGGCTGGGGCTCAGGCTGGGCTTCAAAGCGGGCCTTGATCACCTTGCCGTTCCAATAGCAGCTGCCCCAGCGCTGCTTGGCGGCTTGCCAGAAGCGGCCGGCGTTCAAAAGCTTGAAGTCGCGCCACTCGCCCTCGCAGCGGTTGCCATTGCGGTAGGTCACGAAGCCGGCGCCGTGGCGCAGATCATTGGCCCACTGGCCGTCATGAACCTCGCCGTTGGCCCAGGTGTAGATGCCGTGGCCCGAGGTGTGGTCGTTCCGCCAGTCACCTTCATAGCGGTTGCCGGCAAACTTGCTGCCGGCACCGAAGGTCATGACGCCCCGGCCGTGGCGTTTGCCGTTGCGCAACTCACCTTCATAGCGATTACCGTCGGGCCATTCCCGGACGCCCCGGCCGACCAGGACGCCGTCCTGCCAGGTGCCCTCGTGGCGCACGCCGGCCAGGCTCCAGAAGACACCGCGGCCAACGAAACGGCCGTTTTCCAGGCGCCCCTCCTTGCGCCGGCCACTGGCCAGGGTGACGGCGGCCCAGCCCTGGCGCCGGCCGGCCACCAGGGTGCCCTCGAAGAGGTCGCCGTTGGACCACTGCAGGACACCGTGGCCGTGCGCCTTACCGGCGATGCAAGCGCCGCTCCAGAAGGCTTTGTCGCCGAAGCGCGAGATCGGGTTCCAGACCTCGCAGCCTCGCTGATTGGTGACTTGCAGCCACTCGCCGGGGGGGCGTCTGGCGATCTCGGCGGTGGCCCGGAGGGCGGCCAGCGAGGCTGGTGCATCGGGGCCGCTGGCAATCATCACGCCATCACGCCAGAGGCCGCGGAAAGGTGGCTGGCCGGCCTTGGCATAATGGCCCGGGCCGTGACGCCGGCCGCGCCGCCAGAGGCCGTCATAGCGGTCGCCGGCCCAGCGGCTTTCGGCACCCCAGGTGTAGATGCCGCGGCCCTCGGCCCAATCATTGACGTAGTAGCCCTCATAGCGATCGCCGTTGGGCCAGCTGTAGATGCCGTGGCCGTGCCGGCGGCCACGGCGCATGGTGCCGGTATAGACCTGCTCGAGCCTGCGCTGGCCGGCCGGGTAACGCCAAACCAGGGTGCCCTCGCCCTGGGCCCGGTCCTTGACACAGGGGCCGTCCCAGCTCGCTGTGCCCTGGCTGGCCCGGTTGGGGTTCCAGATCCGGCACTCGGGACGCCCCTCCAGGGCCTGCCAACCGCCCTTGGCGGGCGGCGCGATGACGATGCGGGTACAACCCGCCAGGCCGACGGCCAGCAACAGGATGGTGAGGGTTCTCAACATTTCGCTTTGCTTGTCGCTCATTCCGGGGCGATGGTAATCGAGCCTGGTGGTGACGACAATCGCCGCCTTGCCATTACCGGCTGGATCGGGATGTGGAAGATGCGGCCTGGCTGGCCCGGGCGCCCGGTAGGGCAGCCGAGACCGCTGGCGCCCGATGCTACTGCCGGCTGACGGTGGTGGCGGCGGCCATCTCGGTAGGCTTGGCAGGATGACCGAGGGCTGCGATCAGGCCCTCGATGCCGCTCTGGCGGATCACCGTGGCGAATTCAGAGCGCTGGGTCAGCGCCATGCTGACACCGGCGATGACCACGTCGATGACCCGATAGCTGCCCTGGCGCTGGCGCACCCGCCAGTCGACCTCGAGGACGCCGGCCTGGCTGGTGATGCGGCTCTGCACCAGAACGTCGCGCCTGCCGGCCGGGCGCACGCCGCTGATGGTGAAGCCGGCCTGGCGCTGGCTGGCCAGGCGGGTGGCATAGGTCTTGAGGGCGCGATCGGTGAAACGTTCGAGATAGCTGGCGCGTTGGGCCGGTGTCGCCTTGCGCCAATGGCGGCCCAGCGCAAAGCGGCCGATGAAGCCGAAGTCGACGCCCTGGCGCAGCAGGGCCTGCAGCTGGCTCCGACGCTCGGGGCCGGCCGGGCCCTGGAGCAGCGCGATAGCGCGCTCGCCGAGATCCTGCAGGAACTTGCGCGAATTCATCGCCACGACGCGGTGCCAGTTCTCGTATTCGCGGCGCTGGACGTAAAAGGTGGCGGCCGGGAAGGCGTCCAGGTTGCCGATATGGTCGAAATGCAGGTGCGTCAGCAGCACGGTCTCGATGGCGGCCGGGTCCAACCCGACCTTGGCCAGCACCTGGGCCGGCGTCTCATGATCGGGATAGCTGTTGCCGCTGGGCGACCAGGCACCGGTCATGCCGGTGTCGATGACGATGGGCCGGGGCGCCTCTCCCTCCGGCCCGCCCAGGATGGCCGAATAGACCATGGGGATCTGCAGCGTACCGCGGTTGCTGTTAAGCAGCACGCCGCCGAAAAAATCATGCGGCATGGTCGAGTGGGCGTAGCAAAAGGCCCAGATCGAATAGTCGGTGTCCATGACGGATTCCTTTCCTGGCGGCCCGAGCATACGCCATAATTCGCCCTGGAATGCAGCGAGGTAACATGGCTAGCGAACGACGGAAAGTGTGTGAAAATAACCCTTTTGGTCAGCTCATCACAAAAGGACAGCCGATTGATAGAAATTTCAATATCTGGATGCTTGAGCAGAGAAAACCTCAGCGTCAAAAAAAAGTAAATGCCAAATATTTGCCTTTCCGTGTGCCCCAGGAAAGGTGTTTTCTCGACGGCACCTGGGCGATACGCTACGCTAGATCGCCGAACCGGGAAACGCCGCCATGAGCCAGCTCAGCGACGGCTTGGCCGTCTTCGTCAAACGCGATTGCCCGACCTGCGTGCAAGTGGTGCCGGTACTGGCCGAGATGCGCGCCGCCGGGCTGGCGCTGACCATCTACAGCCAGGACGACCCCGGTTTTCCCGAGGGACTCGGAGACGTCGCCGACGACACCTCGCTGGAACGTTCGTGGCGCTTTGGTATCGAGATCGTGCCGACGCTGCTGCGCATCGAAGACGGCCGAGAGACCGGCCGCGGCGTTGGCTGGGTGCGCAGCGAATGGCGGGACCTGGCGGCACCGGGGGGGTTGAACCTGGAACTGGGCCCGGAGCTGCCGGAGGCCCGCCCGGGCTGCGGCTCGCGCTCGGTCGAACCGGGCCTGGCCGAACGCCTGGAGATCGAATTCGGCGATCATACCCTGGCTTCGCGGCAGATATCCCTGGGCGCCTATGACGACGAAGTGGAATCCTGCTACGAGCGCGGCTGGAGCGATGGCCTGCCCGTGGTGCCGCCGACGGTTGAGCGGGTTTTTCGTATGCTCCAGGGCACGGCGCGCGGTGCCGAAGAGGTTATCGGCGCGGTGCCGCCCAACTTGGCACCGTGCAGCGTCGAAAAAGTCGCCGTCAACGCCGTCATGGCGGGCTGCAAGCCGGAATATCTGCCGCTGGTGCTGGCTGCCGTCGAGGCCGCGTTGATCGACGAGTTTTGCATGCACGGCCTCTTGTGCACGACCTGGTTCGCCAGCCCCGTGGTCATCGTCAACGGCCCGGCGGCGGGGCGCGTGGGCATGAATTCCGGGGCCAATGCGCTGGGCCAGGGCAACCGCGCCAACGCCACCATCGGCCGGGCGCTGCAGCTCGTGATCCGCAACGTCGGGGGCGGCCGGCCGGGAGAGATCGACCGCTCGGCGCTGGGCAATCCCGGCAAATACACCTTCTGTTTCGCCGAGGACGAAGCCGGCTCATGCTGGGAATCCCTGGCCCAGGAACGCGGCATCGCACCCGGCGCTTCGGCCGTCACGCTGTTCGCCGGCGACGGCGTGCAGCCCCTGATGGACCAGAAATCGCGCACCCCGGAATCGCTGGCCCGAACTTTGGCCGCCGGCTTGCGCGGCGTCGGCCATACCAAGCTGGCGACGGTGCCGGGCGTCAGTTTGTCTGGTGACGCCCTGGTGGTGATCACGCCCGAACACCAGCGCGTCTTCGCCGAGGCGGGCTGGAGCAAGCAGCGTCTGCGGAGCGAGCTCGAGGATTTGCTGACCATTCCGGGCCGCGAGCTGGTAGCCGGCGCCGGCGGCATCGCCGAAGGCATTCCCGAAAGCCATGCCGAGGGCAGTTACCCGAAATTCCGACCCGGTGGGCTGTTGCTGGTGCGGGCCGGCGGCGGGGCCGGCATGTTCTCGGCCATCATCAGCGGCTGGGTGGCCAGCGGCGAATTGGGTAGTATTCCCGTAACCAAGGAGGTGACGGAATGAACGACACCAAGATCCTGCTCGACCCCACGGCGGAAAGCGATCCGCTCAGCCGGCCGAGGTTGGCGCGGCCCACCAAGCTCGACGGGCTGACGGTCGGGTTGCTCGACATATCCAAGGCCCGGGGCAACGTCTTTCTTGATCGCCTGGCCGAACGTTTCGGCGAGCGCGGCATCGAGGTCAAGCGCTACCGCAAACCCACCTTCACCCGGCTGGCCCCGACCGCCGTCAAGCAGCGGATCGCCGCCGAGGTCGACGTGGTAGTGGAAGGCCTGGCCGACTGAGGCTCGTGTACCTCGTGCTGTATGCATGACATCACGGACCTCGAAGGACGCGGCATCCCCGGCGTCGGCGTGGCCTCGACGGAGTTCAAAGAGGCGGCGGCGGCGCAGCGCCAAGCGCTGGGCTACGACGCCGCCGTGGTCTTCGTGCCCCATCCCATCCAGGACCGCTCCGACGATGAGGTGCGGGCGCTGGCCGATGGCGCCTTCGACGACATCGTGGCGGGGATTTCTGCTTCCTGATCGCTAATTCGAGCGATTCTAGATTGACAGCCGCCACCGCTTGGCCCATCGTCGGTCACGCGATTCTTTTGCCGGTCAGCCTTGCATCGGCCCCATGGGGAGGGGCCGGGCGCGGTTTGTTTCGGGGGCGGCAAGTGACAGCCAAACCGAGGAGACGCGGCGACGCAGCACTTAGCGTCGCCCAGGGCCGAGCCGGTCGGCCCCAGTCCTCCCTCTTGCCAACTGGGCGCGGCACTGCCGCGCCCTTTTTTTTGGACCCTCACCGGGCGCGCCGCCACAGGCGGCTTTTTGTAGCCCCTCACCGGGCGGGCGCATCCGCGCCCTTGGCCTCCGCCCCCGTCCCGGGGGCGGCTTAGCGCTGATAGCAAAGCGTGGTTTTGGCTGCTTGGTCATTTATTGCAACGGGAGCGCCCGCGACCCGCCGCTACTGCGGCGCGCCCGCGGAGGCCGCGGGCCGCAGGTCCGCCGCCGTGAGCGACAAAAAGTCAACGGGAGCAACGCGACCCGCCGCTACTGCGGATCGGGTAGGAGGGGGCCTTGCGGCACCCCTCCTCCCACACCACCGTACGTACGGATCCGTATACGGCGGTTCATGAAGTGCGCTGCGGGTGGTGGAGTTGCTCGATG
>JASLXG010000065.1 GCA_030740435.1 Alphaproteobacteria bacterium
CTGCGGCCGAACCGGGCCTCAGAACGGATGGCAAACAGACTAACATAGGATATGGTACAAACCTTGGGGGCAGGTCAAGCGTCACCTCGGAGCCGTCGGCGCGGGTCGCCGTGGCCGTGCCTTCGAGGGTCTGGACCTGGCCGATGGGGGCGGTCGCGGTGGTCTCTCCAGCCTGAGCCAACTGCCTCGGTGCGGCCAGCCCGGCCAAGGCCTCGGCCAGATCCGGCGGCACCCGGGCACCGCCCTCGGTGATCAGCGTCGGCGGGGCATCGGAGGCGAAGTAATCCCGCACCACCACGGTCTGGCCGTCGGGCCCGACCAGCACCAGATCGGCACCCTCGCGGATGTAATCGGCGAGCAGCAGGAAAGGTCCGTCCGGGACGGTAACCGAGGGGCCGGCGGCACCATCCAGGACAATGCTCGGGAGCGCAGTCAAACCATTGGCTTGGGAGGCATCAAGCGTCCCAGAGGCTTCTCTCGATACTGCCAGGGGCCTACCGGCAAGCGTCGGCTCGGCAGATGCCATCCCCGCTCCCCCATGATCCGCCCAGCCCTTGATCGGGCCGGGCAAAATCATTTCTCCCCAAGAAACCTAGGGATAATAGCCCATTCCTACGGTTGCCACCAGCGACGGTCGGCTGGGGAGGCGCGATGGACGAGAGGCGCCGCGCCGGCCTGCTGGGCGACCGGGTCCATGATCCACCCCGCTTGACCAACATTGGGGAACATGACATCAACCACGGGAGCCGGCCGAAAGGTGCTGGCCAGGTTTCGAAAGCTCGTTACGTGAAGCCGTTCGACGCCATACCGCATTTTTTGCCGCGCCTTGGCGCCGCCCTGGCCGTTCTGCTGGCCCTTTCGCCGGCCCTGGGTGCGCCGGTCGATGGTGCGGACCTCTACCGCAGGCATTGCCTTTTTTGCCATGGCGAGCAGGGCCAAGGCTACCTCTCCGAGGGCGCCCCGGCCCTTGGGGGCCAGGATTTCCTGGCCTCGGTGAGCGATGAATTCCTCAGCCGAAGTATCGCCCGGGGCCGCCCCGGCACCTGGATGGCGGCCTATGCGCAAGCCCGTGGCGGCCCGCTGAACGGGGCCGAGATCCAGGCCCTGGTCGGCTTCATCCGGAGTTGGCAGCGCGTCGCGGCGGCCGACCTCGATTCCGCACCGGTGCTGGGCGATGCCGGCCAGGGCCGCCGCACCTACGCCGAGCATTGCGCCGAATGCCACGGCCGGAGGGGGGAAGGCCATAGCGCGCTGAGCCTCAACAATCCCGAATTCCTGGCCGCCGCCAGCGACGGCCAAATCCGCTGGGCCATCGCCCGGGGCCGGCGCGGCACGGCGATGCCGGGCTATGAGGCCAAGCTGGGGCCCGGCGGCATCGACGATCTGCTGGCCTTGATCCGCGGTTGGCAACCCTGAGCTGCCGACAAATCCGGGGCTTGGCGGCTATCCGGTCTTGACTTTGCGGGCGGCCGCCCAGGCCTGGCCGAGACGGGACTGCGCTTCGTCGTCCAGGGTGCGCGTGGCCAGGGGGTAGAAAACCTCTTCCTCCTTGCGGAAGTGGGCGCGGGCGGTGGCCAGGGTCTGCTGTACGGCATCCAACGCTTCGCGAATGTCCCTGGCATCCTCGATGCGATCGAGTCCGGCCCGGATGGCTTCGTGTTCGGCATGCATCTCGGTGATCAGTTCGTGGCTCGTCAGGTGCGGCTCGAGGGCCGGGAATAGCAGTTCTTCCTCGAGCCTGGCGTGCGATTCCAACTCGGTTGCCAGGGCCGCGATGGCGCTTTCGATCTGCGCCAACTCGCCGCCTGCGTCGGCCATTTCTCCGATCGTGTTGAACAATGCGTTGAAGGCGCCATGTTCGCCCAGCAGGGCATCGATCAGTTTCACCAACGCTCCCCCCCCAAATCCCAGCGTCCTGGGCGCCTCCCGAGATAGCGCCAACAGGATCGGGAATTATAGGCGGGGATGGCGACCGGTAGGGCATTTTCTCGAAGTCGCGAGGCGGCCGCCAAGCTGGGCTGGGCGGTCGCGGCCCAGGATGAAACTCGACAAACGGAATTTCTCGCAAAAAGCGGTTATGCGACCATTTGTCGCACCGCCCACCAGAGGGCACAGCGAGACTTGTGCCTGGTGGCGAACAAGGCGAGGATTTCCGGTGTTTTGGCTGAACCGTGTTGGTCCTTTTACGGGCTCGGAGCGGCCTTCAAGCCAGGGCACGATGGCGGGGTTTCGGGCTGGATTTGGAAATCACCCGGTTGCGCCGCAATGACAGGTTGAGGGGGGCAGGATGATCGATGCGCGTTATTTGGTCGACTACGCTTCCGATGCCGCGTTCGCCATCGACGGCAAACAGCGCATCGTGGCCTGGAATTACCGGGCCCGCAGGCTGTTGGGCTTCACCCGTCGTGAAGTCATCGGCAAGCTTTGCTCGGACGTGCTGCGGGCCGTGCTGCCTGAGGGCGAGCCCTTGTGCGTGCCCAACTGCGAAGGCGCGCGCTGCTTCGATCGATTTCAGCCTTTCGAGGTCACGGCCTGCCTGGCACGTCATAAGGATCGCCACTGGGTGCCGCTGGACATCGCCTCCGTGGTCATGCCGCGGCGGACCCGAAATGGCGATCAACTTACCGCCATCGCCGCCGTCTTCATGCGTAGCGAGGGGGAGAATGCCGAACGGCCCCTGGCGGCAAGGCGCTTGCAGGTCTTTACCTTCGGCCGTTTCGGCCTGAGCGTCGGCAGCCAGGGTCTGATGGTCGAGAAATGGCAACGCAAGCAGGCCCTGACGCTGTTGAAACTGCTGGTCGCCAATCTGGGCCAGGCGGTGCCGCGCGAGGTTCTCATCGATGCCATGTGGCCCGAGGCCGATGAAGACACCGGCTGGGGGCGGCTCAAGGTCACCGTCAGTTCCCTGCGCCGCCAGTTGCGCGCCGCCGACATCGGCCAAGAGGTGGTGGAGACCAAAGGCAAGGCCTATGTGCTGCGGCCCGATGCCGTGTGGCTGGATGCCCAGGCCTACGAGGTTTGCATCGCCGAGGGCGCGGCCTTCCGCGATCGTCAGCGCTGGGACGATGCGCTCGACCATTTCCGCGAGGCCCAACGCCTTTATCGCGGCCCTTACATGGTTGAGGACATTCACGCCGATTGGTGCGCCGAGGAGCGCGAACGGTTGCGCGAGATCCACCTGGAAATGCTGGCCGATATGGCGGAGTGCCACGTCGCGCTGGATCAATATGCCGAAGCCGTGGCCATCTGCCGCACCATCCTGGTCGACGATCCCTGCCGCGAGGGCATTCACCGCACGCTGATGGAATACCTGGTTTGCCTCGGCCATACCGATTCGGCCCGGGCCCAATACCATCACTGCCGCCGTGTCCTGGCTGACGAACTGGGGGTGGAACCCCTGCCCGAGACGCAAGCCCTCTACCGCCGGATCATGGCCGGGGAGCCCTCTGACTCCGCCGCGCCAGCCAGCCAGGCCGCCGAATAGAGCCGTCCCAGTCCAGTGTCCCCCCCCGGGGGCTCTGTCACCAGTGTGTCACCGGGCCGTGCTAGCACGTGGTCGCAAGCCTCTGTGCAGAGGTCCGGATGAGCTCATCAGCGATGGCCAAACAGCGAGACCCGAATTCCTTCGTCGCGCGGATCCGCCTGGAACGTGAAACCAGCGGCAATCCGATTTGGCGGGGGCACATCCGGCACGTTCAGGGAGAACAGGAGACCTACTTTCAAGACCTGGCCGAAATGAAAGAGTTCCTCGAACGGGTGAGTGGGGTGGCGGGACCCAGCCCCGCGGCTGCCAGCGCGGCGTCACCGCTTCTTGGTATCCCTACAGCCCCTTGCGGCCCAAATTTCCCTACGTGCGCAAAGTCCTTTGGGACTATTACACCGAGGAACTGAGGAACGGAAAAGACCCCGTCGCAGCCTACGCCGCCGTGGTCGAGGATCCAGAGAAGTCGAAGAAGTACAAAGAGGCCAGAGGCAAGGCCGGCTGGAAGCGGGTGAGTTGGGACCAGGCGGTAGAGCTGGTCGTGGCGGGGCAAATTCACACCATCAAAAAGTACGGCCCCGACCATATGGCCATGTTCTCGCCGATTCCGGCCATGAGTCTGCTCAGTTTCATTTCGGGGCATAGGTACAACAACCTGCTGGGTGGAATCTATTGCAGTTACTACGAGTGGTATCATGATTTGCCGCACGTATCATCTTCGATG